>JABWAM010000342.1 GCA_013360985.1 Verrucomicrobiia bacterium
TCCTGGCGGATGACGGTGATCGGAGGCGTCCAGTGCGCCGCCAGAGGGAAATCGTCGAAGCCCGCGAAAGAGATCCGGTCGGGAATGCTCCACGCGAGATCGCGAAGCCCCGCGAGCGCGCCGAGCGAGAGAAGCTCCGAAAGCGCGACCAATGCCGTGAAGCGGGGGCCTGCCTCGGGGAGCGCGCGGACGGCCGCGCGCGCGGCGGCGGGAACGTTCGCCATGTTTTTCACGACGAGGCCGTCGCCGAGCACGTCGCGGAGCCCCTGCTCGCGCTCGATCATGCTCAGGTCGGCGCGCGGGGCGTTGAAGGCCAGAACGCTCGAATGCCCCAGCGCCCGGAGACGGTTTCCGAGGTCGCGCGTCGCGGCGCGATTGTCCGTGGCGACAAGCGGCAGCCCCCCGCGCTGGATGGGACGATCGAGGAGAACCCGCGGAATGCCGGAGCGGAAGACCGAATCTTTCGCGCGATAACGCGTCCGAACGGGAATCCACAGGAGCCCGTCCACGCCGCGGTCCGCAAGCGAGCGCAGGACCTCCTCCTCCGCGCGCGGATCATTGCGGCTGTGAACGACCAGCACCTGATACCCCGCCGCGCGAAGCTCCGCTTCGAGATATTCGGTCAAGACGCCGAAGAACGGAATCGAGCCGGTCGGGAGCGCCAGCCCGATGAGATGGCTGCGGCGGGTGCGCAGGGCGCGCGCGTGAATGTTCGGGCGATAGCCCAGCCGACGCGCCATGTTGTCCACGCGACGAATCGTGGCGGGCGCGTAACTGAAGCCGTCGAACGCGCGATTCAGGATCCGGGAGATCGTGCATTTGGAGAGATCGAGACGCCGCGCGAGGTCGTCCATGGTCACGCGATGGCGGGGCATGCGAATAATCTTGCAAAAGGCGCGCGGCGGCGCAACGTGTATAAAGCATTGCATGAAAACTCCCCCTCGAATTTCCGATCAAGAATTTCAACAACGTCTCGCGCGCACCCAAAAACTCGTGCGCACCGCAGGGCTCGACGCGTGGATCGCGCACTCCAACGAAGCCGACTTCGCGAACGTGCGCTATCTCTCGGACTACTGGCCGATCTTCGAATCGGCGGGAGTCCTCGTTCCCGCCGAGGGCGATCCGATCCTCCTGATCGGCCCCGAGAGCGAGACCTTCGCCAAGAGCCGTTCGAAGATTCCGCGCATCCGAAAGCTGGGCGCGTATCGCGAGCCCGCCGAACCGGACTACCCCAGCATCGCGGTGCACACCTTCGCAAGCGTGATGCGGGAAGCGCTCGGCCGGCCGCCGCGCAAAATCGGCCTCGCGGGCTGGGCGATCCTCCCGCTGCCGGTCTACCTGGGGCTTCAGGATGCGTTCCCCAAGGCCAAGATCGTGAAGGCCGACGACCTCATCTTCCGCCAGCGCGCCGTCAAATCTTCGGCGGAAATCGCCTGCCTGCGCGAGGCGTTCCGCCTTTCGGAGTTGGCAACGCGCAAGGCGATCGCCCGCATGAAACCCGGCATGACGGAGCTGGCGATCGCGGGCCTCGCCCAGGGCGTCATCTACGCGAACGGCGCCGAATACGAAGGGTTGCCGCAGTACGTGCTTGCCGGCATCGCCAGCAGCCACGCGATCGGGCGCCCCGGCTATCGCGTAATCGGGAAGCAGGACCTCGTGCAACTCAATCTCTCGGCGCGCGTTCACGGTTACTCGGCGAGCTGGGGGTGTCCCGTCTGCGTGGGCAAGGTCAACAAGGCCGTTCGCGCGCTCGTCGAGTTCGGTCTCCGGGCCCATCAGTTCACCGAGACGCTGATGAAACCCGGCACACCGGCGAGCGAGGTGGCCCTCCGCTACGCCGAGTTCGTGAACAAGGAGGGTTTTGCCGAGTACATGCTCTACGGTCCGTGCCACGGGATCGGGATGATCGAGGTGGAACGCCCCTGGATCGAGACGAGCAGCGACTACGCGCTCGCCCCGAACATGACCTTCCAACTCGACACCTTCTTTTACACTCCCGAGAAAAGCGCGTTGGCCCGCGAGAACGGGCGCCCCTTCGGCCTGCGCTGGGAGAACGGCTGCCGCATCACCCGCTCGGGCTGCGAACTCTTCGGGACGCGCCACCGGCGCCTCGTGAAGGCGCGGGGTTGATCGGAGCGAGGAACCGTCGGAATCTCCTTCGACATCGTGCTCACGAACGACGAGATGCCTCGCGGAGTTCGCGCGCTCTCCGGGAAAGCGCGGCGCGTTCCCGGCGGAACAACGGCGGCCGGCGGCGACGCCGATCCCCGACGCGCGCAACGGATTTCGCGATGAACCCTTTCGAGGAACTGCGCGCCATCCAGCGGGAGGCCTGCGTCGTGCTGCGCGGCGGCG
>JABWAM010000343.1 GCA_013360985.1 Verrucomicrobiia bacterium
CCTTCATCATCATCCATCGAGGATCGGAAGGATAGGTCGTACCGAGATTTCAGACTTCCCACAAGAAAGGTGCGACGGCTCGGCCGGCGGCCTCGCCCTCCCTTTCCCCCGTCTGTGCTTGGGAAAAATCCGCTCGGTCGCGAAGCGAGGGAGGGTGCCGCCGCCGGCGGCGCCGCGGCCGCGGTTTGAGTCCAGAATGTTGCGAGGGCGTCGCATGTTCCTCGACCGAGGAGGGACTCCTCCACGCCTGACGCGGGGATTTGGGATCTACCTGCCGGCCCCTAAATCTTCGCCCCGAAAGGCCCAAAGCGCCTTGTTCCGAAAGCGTTTTGAAGCCGCGCGCTTGATTGCCCTCCGCGCATGGCGTTGAGTGGGAGGGAGATCTCATGAGCGATTTTTTCGGGAAAGAGACGCTCGACCGCGTCCGTATGGCGAACGACCTCGTGGAGGTCGTGCAATGGCTCGGCGTGCCTCTGAAGCGGTCCGGTGCGAATCACAAGGCCCTCTGCCCCTTTCACAAGGAAAAGACCCCCTCGTTTCACGTCAACCAACGGACGCAAAGCTTCAAGTGTTTCGGCTGCGGCGCAGGCGGCGACGCCTTCCGCTTCCTCATGCTCCGCGAAGGCCTGGATTTCCCGACGGCGGTGCGGCGGCTCGCCGAGCGCGCCCAGATTCGTCTGCCGGAGGCGTCGGGCGCGGCCGAGCGCGGTCCGACGCGGGAGCGGCGCGAGAAGCTTTACGAAGCGCTCGCGAAAGCGCGCGATTGGTATCACCTCCTGCTGATGCGCGACCGCAGGGCGGACGCGGCGCGACGCTATCTGAAGGATCGGAAGTTCACCAGCGCGGTCGCCCGCGAATACCGGCTCGGCTATTCCCCCGCCGATGGCGCCGGGCTCGTCGCGTGGGCGAAAGACCAAGGCATCGCGCCCGGCGTCCTCGAAGAAGCGGGGCTCGCGATGCAAGGGAGATCGGGCTGGTTCGACCGCTTCCGCGGCCGCCTCATGATCCCGATCGCCGACGACTTCGGGCGAATCGTCGGATTCACCGCGCGCCTGCTCGCGTCCTCCGCGAAAGAGGCCAAGTACATCAACACCTCCGAAACGCCGGTCTTTCATAAGGGGCGGCTCCTCTTCGGGCTCGACCGGGCCAAACGTCTGCTTCAGGAGCGGCGCTCGGCGCTTCTCTGCGAAGGCCAGCTCGATTGCATTCGCTGCCAAAGCGCGGGGATCGGCTGGGCCATTGCGCCGCAAGGGACCGCGCTCACGGAAGATCAAGCCCGCATTCTGCGCCGTTACGTCGACGAGGTGGTGCTCTGTTTCGACGCCGATTCCGCGGGACAGGAGGCGACTTGGCGCAACGCCGGCGTCCTGATCGCCGCGGGGCTTTCCGTGAAGGCCGCCACGCTTTCCGCGGGAGAAGATCCCGACAGCCTGATTCGCAAGCACGGCGCGGCGGCGATGGAGAAGGCCCTCGCCGCCGCGGCGGACATCTTCGAGCATCGCGCCCTGACGCTCCGCGGGCGGTTGGACATGCGCGACCCGCGAAACCATCAGCGCGTCGTCGAGCATATGGCGCCCCTCCTCGCCATGATCGAGAACGAACCTCAACGCCTTCGCGCCGCGGCAAACGTCTGCGATATCCTGGGCATCCCGACCGAAGCCTTCCTCGCGGAATATGCGCGCCTGCGCCGCCGCATGCGGCGCCCTCTCGCGGCGGACGCCTCCGAGGAAGAGGCGGGATCCCCCGAAGCGCCTCTCCGCGCTTTTCGTTGCGCCGATCTCCTGCTCCGCGCGACGCTCACCGAGCCCGCGGCCGCGCGCATGTTGGCTGCGCACTTGAAAATCGAATGGCTCGAAGGCTATCCGCTCGCGGAAGTTTTTATCCACGCGCTCGCCGCCGCCAGGAAGGGAGAATGGCAGGAGGGATGGGGCGGCGTGCCCGCCGACGCAAGCGAGGACGCGCGCGCGCGCGTCGCCGCGGTCCTGACGCAGCCGCTCCCGCGCGACCGCAAGACCCTTGCGGCGGATCTGCAAGACAATCTCCATCATCTCGAGGCGCAACATCTTCGCCGTCAACGGGAACAAACCCTGACCCGTCTCAAAGCCTCCTCCCTCTCCTCCGAGGAGCTTCAGAATCTTCAAGCCCGGATCGCCGCATTGAACAAAGAAATCACGCGGCTTGACAGGCTCCGTCGTTCTCGGTAGCGTGCCGAGTTCCGCTTTCGGTCTCGGGATGAAATCCAAGCCTCACTCTCTCAAAGTCTCCCCGCCTCGCCGTCCCAAATCCGCGAAAGCCGCGAAGACGCCCAAGCCTCGCGCGGCCCCTC
>JABWAM010000344.1 GCA_013360985.1 Verrucomicrobiia bacterium
GCCGCCTTCGCCTTCCGGATCGCGTCGGCGCAACTTCAAAGCGAGGTTCGCGGCGGGAGGTCTCGTCGCCCTGGCCGTTGTGTTGGCGATTGGCGGCATCTGGTTTTTTCGCGGAACCGAAAGAGAGACCTCCGTTCGCGCGCCGGCGGGCGCGGAGGAAAGGGCCGCGCCGGCGCCGCGCGAGATCGCGTCAGCCGCGCAAACAACGCCGGCGTCTTCCCCTCCGTCGCCGTCGGTCGACGGCGCTTCGGACAAAGATCGCGATGGGGAGGAGGAGGTGCTTCGGGTGGAGAGGTCGGCGGCGTCCGCGCCGAGCCGCGCGCGGGCGGCGTTTCGCCTCGTGGACGCCTTGGGATTTCTGTTGGTGGCGATGGGCGTGATCGTGGCGCGACATCACGGTCTGCGATCAAGTTGCTTTCGGGCGGCCGCGGTCTGGGCGGCCCTCGGGCTTGCCATGGCGGGCACGGCGCCCTTTGCCGCGTGGCTGGCCGGAATCCTCGCGGCCTCGGCGGAAGAAACCGCGCGATTGGCGTTTCTCCTGATCAGCGCGCCGGCGATGGTTTTGGCGTGGGTGGCGACGCACCCCTTCGGCGCGCGGGAGAAAGAGCGCTGGACCGCCGCTGTCGGACGTTTTCTCGCCGCGATTCCCGGCGCGGCGCTTGGCGCGGCATTCGCGTTTTGGGCGTTCGCGCTCATGGGTTTTCTCTCCGCCGCGGAGCTCGGGGTCGCCGATTCGTGGGTGGGTTCCCGCGTGATCTCCAGCTTCCCGGCTCTTCAGAAGGCGGTTGACAGCCAGTCGAAGAGGAAGCAGTAGTCTGGGCGTGCGTCTCGCGTTCACGAAAATGAACGGAGCGGGCAACGACTTCGTGATGCTCGACAACCGTTCGCGCGCACTCTCGCTTTCGCGAGAGCAGATCGCGCGCCTGTGCGATCGCCACCGCGGGGTGGGGGCGGATGGATTGCTGGTCGTCGAGCCGCCCGCCACCGAGGAGGCGCCTCTCCGCATGCGCTATTACAATCGGGATGGCGGCGAGGCCGAAATGTGCGGGAACGGCGCGCGCTGTTTCGCCCGCTTCGCGCAGCGCCTTCGCGCGTGTGGGGAGCGCGTGGCCTTCGAGACGATGGCCGGTTTAGTCCGCGCCGAGATCGAGGGAGAACGCGTGCGCATCGCCCTCTCGGCGCCGCGCGACCTCTCCCTCGGACGCAAGCTACGCCTTTCCGCGGGAGAGGCCGAAGTTCACTCCGTCAATACCGGGGTGCCGCACGCGGTGCTCCTTGTCGACGAGGTCGAGCGGGTGGACGTCGCGGCGTTGGGTCGGGAAATTCGCCGCCATGCGGCGTTCGCGCCCGCGGGCACGAACGCGAATTTCGTTCAGCGTTTGGAAGAGAACGCCATCCGCATCCGGACGTACGAACGCGGCGTCGAAGCGGAGACCTTGGCCTGCGGCACGGGGGTGGCGGCGAGCGCCCTGATCGCTCACGCGCGCTGGGGGCTGCCTTCTCCGGTCCGTGTTCGCGCGCAGGGGGGCGACACCCTCGAAGTCCGATTTCGCAAGGAGGGCGACTGTTTCGCGGAGGTGAGCCTGATGGGGCCCGCGGACTTCGTCTTTGACGGCGTCATCGAAGTGTGAGCCGCGGCGTTCCGCATGTCAGAGGCGCACCTTGAGAACGACCTTGACGACGCGGGAAGGCGCGACGAGGGCGCAGCCCGGTTTGTGGCCGTCAGTCGGCCAGAAGATCGCGAACATCCCTGGGCCGAGGAGCAGATCGCTGGATTGCGGCGGATCGGCGTGGAGCGCACAATCCGTTTTTGTGTCGTAAGGCTGAAGGATCTCTTGGATTGCGGCGAGAGGCGCGAAACCAATGACTTCCCATCCCTCCACGACGTATTGGATGTCGGCGTAGACCCGGTGCGTCTCGAACGGTTTTTCGGCGGAAGGTTTCGTGTCGTAAGCTTGGACCATGGCGTAGAGGTCGTCGCCTTCGATCGCGAGGCGGCCAGGGGGAGTTTGCGGATCGAAGGCGCGAAGCCAGTCGAGCCCTCGGGCGAAACGCGGAGGCAGATGACGATCGAGCGCGGCGTGGGCGAGGTGGTCGAGGATCATGAAAAAGGAGAAACGCGGAAAGAGAAAGAGACATGGAAGGAGGAAGGGCAAGCCGGAATGCTGCGCGGCCTCATTCTCCCTCCGCGAAGTCAAGGAGGTGAATTTCCCCAAAATCTCGCGAAGCGAGAATTCGCGGAGCCCAAATCCACGGATCAGTTCGATTTTTCAGAGAGCAACCCTCCTCATCATCCATGGAGGATC
>JABWAM010000345.1 GCA_013360985.1 Verrucomicrobiia bacterium
TCCCGGCGATTGGCGGCGTCGAGTTCGGCGCGCGCGCGCGGGTTAAGCAGGCCGCCGGCTCTGCCCACGGCGCGCGAGGCGTCGAGCACGTGAACGACCGGCGCGGAATATTTTTCGGCGATCCGGAGCGCGGTGTGCGCCTTGCTGGTCGTCGCGCCGCCGATGAGCAGGGGGATGGTGAAGCCCTCGCGCTCGAGTTCCGAAGCGACGTGCGCCATTTCCTCGAGCGACGGAGTGATCAGGCCGCTGAGGCCGATGAGGTCCGCCTTTTTTTCGCGGGCGACGGCGAGGATCTTTTCCGAGGGCGCCATCACGCCGAGGTCGATCACCTCGAAGTTGTTGCAGGCGAGGACGACGCCCACGATGTTCTTGCCGATGTCGTGCACGTCGCCCTTCACGGTCGCCAGCAGGACGCGTCCCTGCACGGAGCTTCCCGTCTTTTCCGCCTCCATGTGCGGGAGCAGCACGGCGACGGCTTTCTTCATGACGCGCGCGCTTTTCACCACCTGCGGAAGAAACATTTTTCCCGCGCCGAAGAGGTCGCCGACGATCCCCATGCCGCGCATGAGCGGCCCTTCGATCACCTCGAGGGGGCGCCCGAGCTTTTGCCGCGCTTCTTCGGTATCCGCTTCCACGTGGTCGTCGATGCCTTTGACGAGGGCGTGGGCGAGGCGTTCCTCCACGGGGAGCGCGCGCCAATCGGGCGCCTCCTTGGCGGCGGGGGCGTCCTCTTTCGACTTCAGAGTTTCGGCGAACTGGACGAGGCGTTCCGTCGCGTCGGGACGCCGGTTGAAGAGGACGTCCTCGACCTTCTCGCACAGGTCGTCGGGGATCTCCTCGTAGACGGCGAGCTGGCCGGCGTTGACGATGGCCATGTCCAATCCCGCGCGGATCGCGTGATAGAGGAAGGCGGCGTGCATCGCCTCGCGGACGGGATGGTTGCCGCGGAAAGAAAAGGAGATGTTGCTGACGCCGCCGCTCGCGAGCGCGCCGGGACAGCTCGCCTTGAGGCGGCGGATCGATTCGATGAAGCTCACCGCGTAGGCGTTGTGCTCCTCGATGCCGGTCGCCACGGTGAGAATGTTCGTGTCGAAGATGATGTCCTCGGCGGGATAGCCGAGTTCGGCGGTCAAGATCCGGAAGGCGCGTTCGCAGATTTCGACTTTTCGCTCCAGGGTGTCGGCCTGGCCGCGTTCGTCGAAAGCCATGACGACAACCCCGGCGCCGTAGCGACGGACGAGGCGCGCCTGGCGGCGAAAGACCTCTTCGCCCTCCTTGAGGCTGATCGAGTTGACGAGCGCCTTGCCCTGGACGCACTTCAAGCCCGCCTCGATCACCGACCATTTCGAGCTGTCAATCATCACCGGCACGCGCGCGATTTCCGGTTCGGAAGCGACGAGGTTGAGGAAGCGGGTCATCGCCGCCTCCGAATCGAGGAGGGCCTCGTCCATGTTGACGTCGATCGCGTTCGCGCCGCCCTCGACCTGTTGGCGCGCAATGGCGAGAGCGTCTTCGAAGCGTCCTTCGCGCACGAGCCTAGCGAACTTCGGCGAGCCGGCCACGTTGGTGCGTTCGCCGATGAGAACGAAGCCGGTCTCGGGTCCCACGGTGAGAGGTTCGAGCCCGCTGAAGCGGCTCTTTCTCGGAGGCGACGCCGGCGCGCGCGGGGCGATGCCGGCGACCGCTTGGGCGATCGCGCGGATATGGTCGGGCGTCGTGCCGCAGCAGCCTCCGGCGAAGTTGAGCCAGCCGTTCGCCGCGAAATCGCGGAGGAAACTCGCCATGCGCTCCGGGGTTTCGTCGAACTCGCCGAAGGCGTTGGGGAGGCCCGCGTTCGGGTAGCAGCCGGTCCAGATCGGCGCGAGGCGGGCGAGTTCCTCGATGTAGGGGCGCATCTTGTCCGGGCCGAGCGCGCAATTGATCGAGACGGCCAGGAGATCGGCATGCGCGATGGAGACCCAGAAGGCTTCGACGGTTTGACCGGAGAGCGTGCGGCCGCTCGCGTCGGTGATCGTCACCGAGGCGATCACGGGAAGCCGGCGGCCGGCCTTGGCGAAGGCGTTCTCGATGGCGAAAATGGCCGCTTTGAGGTTGAGCGTGTCGAAGGTGGTCTCGGGGAGGAGGAGGTCCACGCCGCCTTCGAGGAGCGCGAGCGCCTGTTCTTCGTACGCGGCAACGAGATCGTCGAAGTTCACGAGCCGTTTCGCCGGGTCGTTGACGTCCGGCGACATCGAGGCGGTGCGGTTGGTCGGGCCGATGGCGCCGGCGACGAACCGTGGACGCGACGGGT
>JABWAM010000001.1 GCA_013360985.1 Verrucomicrobiia bacterium
GTTTCATCGATGAACCTTCTCTCCTCCCGCACGCGCCCGCACGTGAATAACTCGCGCCCCCTCGCCCTTTCGGAACGCGCGGAAACCTTTTTTCATCGGCCGCGCTCCTGGATCGCGCGCCTCGATTGGGCGACGGTCTTCGGTTCTGCGGCGGCGATTCCCGCGCGCGTCGAGGTGGACCTCGGCGCGGGCGACGGAGGATTCGTCGCCGAACGCGCGCGCCGACATCCCGCGTGCGCCTTTCTGGCGGTGGAACGCCTCCTCGGCCGCACCCGGAAAATCGCGCGGCGCGCGGCGCGCCTTGACCTCGCCAACGTTCGCGTCCTGCGGATCGAAGCTTCCTACGCCGTCGAACGCCTGCTCCCGCCGCATTCGGTGGACGCGATCACCGTGCTGTTCCCCGACCCGTGGCCCAAACGCCGGCATCACAAGAACCGTCTTCTCCAGACCTCGCTCCTCGACGCCTGCGCGCGCGCGCTCAAGCCCAACGGATGGATCGCGATCAAAACCGACGATTCCGCATACTTCGCGCACATCCGCGCGGCAGCAGCCGCCAGCCCGCTCCTCCAGCTGTGGAATGACGCGACCGCGGAAACCCTTCTTCCCGAAATCACCGATTTCGAACGCGACTTTCTGAAGGAAGGCCGGCCGATCCATTTCCTCGCCCTGCGCCCGCGGGAACGCGCGGCTTGCGCCGCGTCCGTCCCGGGCGCATCTTCCCCTCGATGTTGACGCTCGAATCGCTGCGCGACCTCGCGCTCGCCCACGCCGACGCGTTGCGCGCCCCCGTCCGGAACCTGGAACTCGGAGGGCGCACGCTCGACTGGAGCGACGGCCCGCACCTCATGGGCGTCGTCAATCTCTCGCCCGATTCCTGGTATCGGGAAAGCGTCTGCCTCGATCCGGAAGCCGCGATTGCGCGCGGCCGCCGCCTCGCCGTCGAAGGCGCAACCCTCGTGGACGTCGGCGCGGAATCGAGCGTCCTGACCGCCGCGCGCGCCGACGATCTCCAGCAACGCCACCGCCTCCTCCCCGTGATCCGCGGTCTTGCCGCCGCGGGCATCCTTGTTTCCGCCGAAACCTACAGCCTGCCCGTCGCCGAAGCCTGCCTCGACGCCGGCGCGCGGGCGCTCAACCTCACCGGTACGACGCGCGACGCCGATTTCTTCCGCCTCGCCGCGGAACGCGACGCCGCCGTGATCCTCTGCTTCGTCGAAGGCGCGCATGTCCGCGCCGTGGGCGACCTGACGCTCGCCGAGGATCCGATTCCCCGGCTGCGCGATCACTTTGCCCGACGGATCGAGGACGCCGTCCGACGAGGCGTCACGCGCATCATCCTCGATCCCGGCCTCGGGTTTTACTACCGCAACCTTCAGGACAGCGCCACGCGCGTCCGCCACCAGATGCGAACCTTTCTCCACACCTTTCGCCTGCGCGAACTGGGCTGGCCGCTCTGCCACGCGCTCCCCCACGCCTTTGAATACTTCCAGGAGGAAGTCCGCTGCGCCGAACCCTTTTTTGCGACGCTCGCCCTTCTGGGGAAGACCAACCTCTTGCGCACGCACGAAGTCGCGCGCGTGCGCGCGGTCTGCCGGACGCTCGGGATTTGGCAGGAAAACCGTTCGCCGTGACCGCCGCGCGGGAGCGCCTCGCCCTCGGGTTGATCACCGCCCTCGCGGCGGGATTGCTCCTCTTCCGCCTCGGCGCGCCGATCCTCTGGGACGACGAAGCGGAGACCGCCCTCCTCGCGCGCAACGTCCTCCGTTTCGGCTGGCCCCGCGCCACAGGCGGCGACCGCGGCGTAATCTCGCAACAGTGCGGCGCGGACTACGAAGCGACCTCCGGCCGCTGGAACCGTCATCCGTGGGGCGCGATCTCTCTGACGGCCGCCTCCTTCGCGATCCTCGGCGAAACGCCGTTCGCCGCCCGCCTCCCGCACGCCCTCCTCGCGCTCGCGACCGTCCCCGCGACCGCGTTCCTCGCCCGCCGCTTCGGGATGAGCCGCCGCGCGGCCAACCTTCCCGCGCTTCTCCTCACGCTCTCGATCACGTTCGCGCCGTATGGACGCCAATGCCGATATCACGCGATGACCCTGCTCGGAGGCACGCTTGCCCTCGCGGCGCTCCCCGCCCTGCGCGAAGCACGCTGGAAACGCGAGGCCGGACTTCTCGCCGTCGGACTGCTCCTCCTCCTTGAAGCCAGCTATCTCGCGTTCGCCGCAGTCTTTGCCGGGCTCGCCTTCGCGGGGCCGATCCTCCTCTCGGACGCCGCCGCGCGCCGCCGCCTCGGCGCGACCTTGGCTCTCGCCGCGCTCGCCGCCCTCCCGCTGCTCGGCATCCAGGGGTTCTTTTCCGGTCTCGCGACGCAGGCCGAACAGACCGGCCACTTCTTCTCCAAGCTCGGCAATTATCTGCTCAAGCTCGATCTCTTCTTCCTGCCTCTCCCGCTCCTGCTCCTCGCGGCGCTGGCTGCCCGCGTCTGTCCGAAACCCGCGCCGCCCGTTTTCCCCCACGCAGGCCGCGTGACATCCTTCCTCATCCTCTTCCTCCTCATCAACCTCGTCGTCGTTTCCGCTTCGACCGTCGCCTTCTCCCGTTACCTGGCCCACCTCGCGCCGGCGTGCGCAATCCTCAGCGCGTGGGCTCTCCTCACGATCGGCCGAGCCTCGAAACTCGCCGCCGCGCTGCTCGGAATCCTTCTCGTCGGCAGCGCCTTCCTCAACGGCTGGCTCGCGCGCGCCGTCGGCCCTCCCCAAGCCCGCACCCTCGCTCCGTTCCCCTGGGCCCGCCTCGGCGCGGAACTCATCCGCCCTCGCCCGGGCCCCATGACCCAGCTCGCGGACTACCTCAACCATCACGCGACGCCCAACGCCACCGTGTTCATCACCCACGGCGACCTCCCGCTCCGCGTCCACACCCGCCTACGCATCCTCGGCGGAGAATCCGGCGAAGACCTCCGCGGTGCGCCGCCCCCCGACTGGATCGTCTGGCGCGCATTCTTCCGGATGCGCCCCCGGACCGCCGCCGTCCGGGAAGATCAAGCACGGATGCGCGCCGATCTCGCCGCGATCCCCTGGGAAACCTATGAACGCGTCGCGTTCGCTCCCGAGGATCGCGTCTGGGACAATAATCCCGAACCCGAGCTTCGCCTCCTGGCGTCGCCCCGAACATTCGGTCAGATCCACATCTACCGCCGAATCCCGACCGCGCAGTAGGGCGCGACGCAGCCCGCTCAGAGCGGCTGCCCAAGGTCCGACCGACGGAGGCGCCAGACTTCTCCGAGCCCGATCGCTTTGGCCGGCCCCATGCCGCGCGTCCAATCCCGGGTGATCTCGACGATCGGCGGGCGTTCCCCCGGCCGTTTCCCCGGCCAGCGAAAGCTGGGGACGAGCCGGTAGCGTTCCCCTTTCTGGGGATATCTCCTTCCTTCCACGCCATCCATCGGACCGAGTTTGTCCTCGTCCTCCTCCACGCGCGGACGACGCATCACCAACATCCGGCTGAAGGCATCCGAATCATCGCGGCAACGCTCGAACGCTTCGGCAAGCTGCCAGAACCGCAGGCTGCCGCAAGAGGCGTCCGGATCCGGAAGACCGAACACCACGACGCTTTGATCCTGTCCGACGTCCTCCAGGCAGGCGGCCTCCTGCGTGCCGCGCAACGGCGGAAAGGCGAAGAGCACGAGATCGAAATCGTCCGGCCGAATCCGCGCGCTGCCTGCGGCGTCGTAGGGATGCGTCCAAACGGTGACGCTCGACGGCAGCGGCGCATGGAGCTGAGGCGGAGGCCGCCCCACCACCGTCCAGCGCGCCGCATACCGCGCAAACTCCGCGGCGAGAAACGGGCTCCCTGCAACACCCACGTCGAGCACGCGCTTCCCGCGCAACATCTCGCGGAAAACCTCCAGTTGCCTCGGGCTGATGCGTCGCGCAATCACACAGAAAAGAAGCCGGGTCGGGCGGCCATTCTGGCCTCCTTCCGCTTCGGATTCAACCCAAGCGGCTCTCCGCTTGACCGCTTCCGCAGGTCGTGGAAGATGGACGCGCGATGCCTTCCGCTCCTCCTCCCGCCGCTTCCGATTCTTCCGCACCCCGCATGACGGACCTCGAGCGCCTGCGCCACTCGGCGGCGCACGTGATGGCCACCGCAATCGCAAAACTCTGGCCTGAGGCGCAGTTCGCCGCGGGTCCGCCGGTCGCAGAAGGTTTCTATTACGACGTGGAGTTGACCCATCGGGTCAGCCCGACTGATTTCGAGAGGATCGAGGCCGAAATGAAGGCGATCGTGAAGGCCAACCAGCCTTTCGAACGCAAAGTGGTGAGCCGCGCCGAGGCGTTGGCCCTCGCCGAAAAGGGGCGCCTCGCGGCGCTCGCGGAACGCGCCACCCCCAGCCGCTACAAACTCGACATCCTCGCGAGCATTCCCGAGGGGGCGACGATCACGCTCTATCAGAACGGCGATTTCCTCGATCTCTGCGCGGGACCGCACGTGATGCGCACCGGTAACGTGAAGGCCTTCAAGCTCACGGCCGTGGCCAGCGCTTACTACAAGGGCGACGAGAAAAATCCGCAACTCCAGCGCATCTACGGCACGGCTTTTCCGAACAAGACGGAGATGGAAGCGCACTTCACGATGCTCGAGGAAGCGAAAAAACGCGACCACCGCCGTCTCGGCGCGGAGATGGGCCTCTTTACGATGGATCCGGACTACACCGGCCCGGGTCTTCCGCTCTGGCTTCCGAAAGGCGGCGCGATCCTCGAAGAACTCGAAAAGCTCGCCAAAGAAACCGAGTTCGCCGCCGGCTATGTGCGGGTGAAAACCCCGCACATCGCCCGCGAAAAGATGTTCACGACCTCGGGCCATCTCCCCTACTACGCGGAGAGCATGTTTCCGCCAATGGAGATCCGGGAAGCCGAGGACGCCGCCGGCGTCTCGGGGCGTTACTACCTCAAGGCGATGAACTGTCCGCATCATCATCGCATCTTCGCGGCGGAACCGCGGAGCTACCGCGACCTCCCGCTGCGCCTCGCTGAATACGGATGCTGTTATCGTTACGAACAATCGGGCGAACTCTTCGGCCTCATGCGCGTGCGCGCGATGAACATGAACGACGCGCACATCTACTGCGCTCCGGAACAGTTCGCCGCAGAGTTCAACGCGGTGAACGCAATGTACCTCAAGTACTTCAAGATCTTCGGCTTCACCAAATACCGGATGCGCTTCAGCACCAGCGCCCCCGAGGGGATGGGCAAGAAGTACGTGGACGAACCCGAACTCTGGAAACAGACCGAGGACATGGTGCGCGCGGTCCTTCAGGCGAGCGGGATCGATTACGTCGAAGTCCCCAACGAGGCCGCTTTTTACGGCCCGAAGATCGACGTCCAGGTCTGGAGCGCGATCGGACGCGAGTTCACCCTCGCCACCAACCAGGTGGATTTCGCCGTGCCGAAACGCTTCGGGCTCGTTTACCGCGACCGCGACAACACCGATAAAATCCCCCTCTGCATCCACCGCGCGCCGCTCGGCACGCACGAGCGCTTCATCGGCTTCCTCATCGAGCATTTCGCGGGGAACTTCCCGCTCTGGCTCGCCCCCGATCAGGTTCGCGTCCTGCCCGTGACGGACGCCCAGATCGACTCCGCGAAGGGCATCGTCGCCGAACTGCGCGCCGCGCAGGTGCGGGCAGAGTGGGAGTTCAGCAACGACAAGCTCCAAGGACGCATCCAACGCGCCGAGGCCGCGCGCGTCCACACGATTCTCGTCGTCGGCGCGCGCGAGCAAGAAGCCGACGCCGTCGCCCTCCGCATCCATGGGAAAGGGCCTCAAGGGGTCAAGCCCCGCGCCCAGGCCATCGCCGACCTGCTCCAGGCGATCCGAGAACGCCGATCCGACGAAGGGCAATTTTCCGCGTGACACGCGGATCAGGCCTCGCTAGAGTTCCCGCAGATTCAGCATGCCCAACAGCCCCTGTTTCCCCTCCATCCTTCTTTCGAGGACCGTCCGGTCGGCGGCCGTCGCGGAGGGAGGCATGACGCATCTCGGCAATGCTTCGATCGGCTCGTGAATTCCACAGCCTTCGAAATTTCGCCGCGGCGGTGAACGCTTGCTCGTGATCCCGTTCATGCTGATTCCTCTCCCCTCGCCTCGCGCGGAATGAGCCGATTCGAGGGATCTCCGTTTGTCGCGGACGGCGCGTTGCTACACGCCGCCTGATCGCCTTGTCTCAATGAAGCATCTTCCATTCCAGTTCCGTGTTAACCATCGCATCCGCGCCTCCGAAGTCCGCGTCATTTCCGAGGACGGGAAACAGGCCGGCATCATGCCCATCAGCGCCGCGCTCAAGCTGGCCATGGATCAGGGCAAGGATCTTGTCGAAGTCGCCGCCGACGCCAAGCCCCCCGTATGTCGGGTCGTGGACTTCGGGAAGTTTCGCTACGAACAGGCGAAGAAGCACAAGGGCGACGGCAAACACGCCGCGGCGTCGAAGGTCAAGGAACTCAAGTTCCACGTGAACATCGGCGACCACGATTACGCCATCAAAATGCGGCACGCGGCGGAGTTTCTCCAGAAAGGCATGCGCGTGAAGGCGTCCGTTTATTTCCGGGGACGCGAAATGGCCTACCAAGAGTTCGGCACGCAACTGATCGAACGCGTCCTCCGGGACGTCTCCGCCTTCGCGCACTGCGACGCGCCTCCGCGCCTCCTCGGCAAGAACCTCCATGTCTTGCTGATCCCCGGGAAGGCCAAGGTCAAGGTGAACGAAACCGCGTCTCCCGCGTCTTCGGGAATGCCGCCCCCTTCCTCCTCCGCATCTCCGCGACCGACCTCGGCATCCCAACCCTTCGGCGCGCCGATCAAAATCGATCTCAAGATCGGCGGCGCGTAAGAGCGGGGCCTTCTCCTCGCAGCCGCAGGCTTCAGCCTGCGTCAGCCGGTTTCGGTCCTCGCGCGATCTGAAGCCCGCGGCTGCAAAAAATCGCGGCCGCGCAACGGAAACGAGGAGACCATGCCGCCTCGTGAGAAACGCCATCCGTTGCCCAGCGAGTGTTGTCGCGGAGAAATCCCCACGGGGTTCACCACCCGAGTTGCTGACGATCCTGTCATCCGCCACGAAGAAGATCTCGCCGCCCAAGCCCGATATGTCGCCAACAATCCCGCATGTTCTACACCTTCTCGGTGGCGAACCATCCCCGAACCATCTTGGGGTTGCATTCCGGCGCGCATGCGGCAGACTATGCGGTTCATCCCCTTCCGATTATGCAGAAAACCAACAAGGCCGTTCGCAAGCGATTCAAGATTTCCGCCCGCGGAAAAATCCTGCGCCAGCGCGCCGGCCGCCGCCATCTTGCCGGCTCGAAAAAAGCCAAGAAAAGCCGCGCGCACCGACGCGCGGTCGAAGTGCATTTCACCGACGCCCAACGCGTCACTAAAAATCTGCCGTTCGGGGGCTGACCCCGCGGCGCCAACCAAAGAGGCCCGTGAAGCTTCCGGCTCCGCGGCCGGAACGCCTCCAGGAAAGGAAAACCGACCATGCCACGCGCAACCAACGCGCCCGCCAGCCGCGAGCGCCGCAAGCGGATCGTCCGCGCCTCCCGGGGCTACCGGGGCAACCGCAGCAAACTCTATCGCTACGCCGCCGACGCCCAGGACAAGGCTCGCGCCTGGGCCTACATCGGCCGCAAGATCAAGAAACGCGATTTTCGCGCCCTCTGGAACACGCGCATCAACATCGCCGCACGCGCACGCGGCCTCAGCTACAGCCGATTGATCGAGGGATTGCGCAAGGCGAAGATCGGGCTCGATCGAAAGGCGCTCGCGCATCTCGCAGTGACCGAGCCGAAAGCCTTCGACAACCTCGTCGAGCAAGCGAAACTCACGCGCGCCGGCAAATCCTGAGCCGCCGCCTGCGGCAACGCCCGCGCGCGCTCAGATCCCCCGCCGTTTCGCGCGGGGATGCGCGGCGTCGTAGGCTTTTTTCATCCGATCGGCGGTCACGTGGGTGTAGACCTGCGTTGTTCCGAGACGACGGTGCCCCAGCATCTGCTGGACACTGCGCAGGTCGGCGCCCCGATCGAGAAGATGCGTGGCGAACGAATGGCGCAGCTTGTGGGGCGTGAGCGCCATGCTCAGCCCCGCGTGCCGAAGCAACGGCTTGAGGAGCCGCTGTACGCCGCGCACGCCGAGCCGCGCGCCGCCGCGCCCCGCGAAGAGGAACTCTTCGCCGCGGAGGCCGCCGCGAAGGTCGAGGTAAGACCGGATCGCGTGCGCGGCGAAACGTCCGACCGGCACGATCCTCTCGCGCGCTCCTTTGCCGAAAACGCGCACGGTGTCTCCGACGAGGTCCACGTCGCGCCGCCGCAGATCCGCCAGCTCCCGCACGCGCAAGCCGCAGCCGTAGAGCGTTTCCAGGATCGCGCGGTCCCGCCAGCGTTGCCACGGCGCGTAACGCGGGCGTTTCATCGTGAGAGGCGCTTCGAGCAGCCGCTCCACCTCGCCCTCCTGAAGAAAAACCGGCAGCCTCCTCGGGCGCTTGGGCGAAGCCAGCCCCTGGATTGCCGCGATCTCAAGCCCTTTCCTTCGATCGAGAAATCGGAAGAAGGAACGGATCGCCGAGAGATGAAGCAGAACGCTTGCCCGGCTCAGCGGGCGCAACCCGAGTTGCTTCAGCCGAGGCGCGCGCGGGTCGCGCGCATCCGGCTCGGCGAAGGTCTGCAGATATTCGCGAAGATCGACGGGACGGAGGGCCTTCCAGTCCACGCCGGGCAGCGACGGATCGCGCGGATTGGCCGCATGCCGCCGCAGCCAGAGGACGAAGCGCCCGAGCGCCTGGCGATAGTTGCGAACGGTCCGCGACGACCCCCCCCGCCCCGACCGCAGATCGTCGAGAAAATCGAGGCCGAGGCCGTCGTGGAGCGGAAATTTCTCGGGCGGATGACTCACGTCACATCGCCTCGAGAACCTCGCCGATGATCGCGCCGAGAAAGTGGATCTCGGCCAGGGCGACGCGCTGGGTCCCGTCGGCGATTTTCTCGAGGTCCGGTTCGAGGCGGGTATCCATCCAGCCGTGGCGCATGGCGAGCGCGAGGCGATGATCGTTCACGCCGGCGACAAACACCTCGGCCTCCGCCGAAGACAGGCGTAGCGTCGCCGGATCGCCCGATCCCTCGAGCGCCGCGATCCATCGCTTCAGCAGCGGGATGCGCTCGCCGCGGAGGGCGACCGCCTGGCGGAGCATCTCCTCGTGATCGGCGGAGCGGCCGCCGCCCGCGCTCTCCACTCCCTTGGGCCAATACCAGGCCGTCGAAGTCTTCGGATCCAAGTCGGCGAAATCGGCGCCGTAACGGCGCGCCAACGATTCCAAAACTTCCGATAGCCATTCAGCAAGCGATCGCTCGATCCGCAAAAGCACTCCCTCTTTTTCGCGGAGAACGATCATGCCGCCGGCTCCGCGCGCTCCAAGGTCACCCGCAATCCGTACTGCTGAATTTGCTGCCAGTACAACTCCGCCTTTTCCCGTGACGCCGTCGCGACGCAGCTCCGTCCTCTCTGATGGACTTCGAGCATGTGGCGGGTCGCCTTTGGGCGGTCGAACCCAAGAACCCTCTGGAAAACGAACACCACGTAGCTCATCAGATTCACCTCGTCGTTCCAGACGATGACATTCCATCCGTGATCCGCCTCCGTCCGGGGCCGCGCTTCCTCGCCGACCTCCGCGTCGGGATGCGCCACGCCGCTCATCGCGCTTCTTCCCGCAGCGCGCGCGCCGCCTCGCGCGCGAAATAGGTGAGCAGAAAATCCGCTCCCGCGCGGTGAAGAGCGACGAGGCTCTCCAGCATCGCCGCGCGCCCATCGAGCCAGCCGTTCGCGGAGGCGGCCTTGATCATCGCGTATTCGCCGCTCACTTGATAGGCGGCCAAAGGGACCTCGAGACGGTCGCGTAGATCGCGCAAGATATCGAGGCAGGGCATCCCGGGCTTGACCATGACGACATCGGCGCCCTGATTCACGTCCGCGAGCGCCTCGGCGAGCGCCTCGCGACGCCGGCGGCCATCCATCTGATACGCGCGGCGGTCACCGAACGCAGGGGCGCTCTCCGCCGCCTCGCGGAACGGACCGTAAAACGCCGAAGCGTATTTCACCGCGTAACTCAGGATCGCGGTCTCCGCGAACCCCGCGGCGTCGAGCCCCGCGCGAATGCGCGCGACCATTCCATCCATCATCCCGCTCGGCGCCACGACGTCCGCGCCGGCGCGCGCGTGGTTTACCGCCTGACGGGAGAGGAGTTCGAGAGTGGCGTCGTTGTCCACGTTCCGCGGGCCATCCTTGTCGGCCGCCGAAAGCGGGCCGCAATGCCCGTGCGCGGTGTACTCGCAAAGGCACAGGTCGGTGATCGCGACCGCGGGCAAGCCCTTTCCGCGAACGAGGCGGAGCGTTTCGCAGACGACGTTCTCGGGGTCGAGCGCCGCGCTCCCCAGGTCGTTCTTCTGCTCCCGCGGGATCACGCCGAAGAAAATGAATGCGCGAATTCCTTCGGCGAGCGCTTCCTCGATCTCCCGCATCGCCTCGTCGGGAGAGAGTTGAAAGACACAGGGCATCGAAGCGACCGGATGCCGCCGGGCGCGGCCGGGAACGAGAAACAGCGGCAGGACCAACCGGGCGGGATCGAGGCGCACCTCGGCGACGAGATCGCGCAGCGCGGCTGAACGCCGCAGCCGTCGGAAGCGCGGAAACGCGGGCAAAAGCGATCGGGGGAAATCGGACATGGGAGATCGAGGGATCAACGTGGCGCCCTCAGATTATCATGCCTCCTTGCCAAAAACAGAGATCAAAACGTCGCGAGAAATGATCCGTTGGATTGACCACGGCCATCCCGACCTCAAAATCTCGGGAATGAAGCCTTTACTGATCGCCGCGGGATTCGCTCTCGCAACCGCGGTCCACGCCTACGACCCGCTCGCGACGGATGGCGTCGCCTCCGCCACGACCCGCGATCTTACGGTAAATGACGCCTCCCGCCATCGTGAAATCCCGGTGCGCGTCTTCTTGCCGTCTGCACCTCATGCCGCGCCGGTCGTGATGTTTAGCCACGGGCTGGGCGGTTCGCGATCCGGTAGCGCCTATCTCGGCGAGCATTGGGCGGCGCGCGGTTATGTCGTCGTTTATCTGCAACATCCGGGCAGCGATGCCGGTATATGGAAAGACAAGCCGATCGCAGAGCGGATGCAGGCCCTGGAAAAGGCCGCCAGCGGCAAGAACCTCCGCTTGCGCGTCCAGGATGTGACGGCGACGCTCGACCAACTCGCGGCATGGAACGCGACGACCGGACATGCGCTGACCGGCCGTCTCGATTTGCGGCACGTCGGCATGTCCGGACACTCGTTCGGGGCGGTCACCTCGCAAGTCGTCAGCGGCCAGCGCTTCCCGTTCGGCGATCACGCCGATCCTCGAATCGGAGCTGTCCTTGCGCTCAGTCCAAGCGCGCCGCGGCTTGGCAGCGCGGAAAAGGCGTTGAGGCGCGTGAAGATTCCGTGTCTGTTGATGACCGGCACGAAAGACGCCTCGTCCATCGGCCATGCGACGCCTGTCTCCCGTCGCGCCGTGTTCGCGGCTCTTCCTCCCGGAGACAAATATGAACTCGTGCTCGATCTCGCCGAGCACTCGGCGTTCACCGATCACGCCCTACCGGGCGATGTCGAGCGGCGCAATCCGAACCATCATCGCGCGATCCTGGCCATCAGCACCGCTTTTTGGGACGCGTATCTGACCGGAAACGCGGACGCAAAACGATGGCTCGACGGCGCCGGCCCACGCTCGGTTCTCGAAGCCAAAGACCAGTGGCAGCGAAAGTAGGATCACGAAAGGCCCGCATGCCTCGATCCTCTCAATCCTTGTGATCACAAACGCGTCCGTTCCTCCTCCCCGCTGGCCGCGACGTCGTTGACGTCGTTCGGCATTTGAAGTTTTCTGGAAGGAAACGGCGGCGGCTCAGCCCGAATCGTTCCGCTTCCCATAAGCAGATGGTTCTCCATGCCAATCTGCGCGCGCGCGCTTCGCGGCTCGTTCATCCCTCTGCCGCGGCGTGGGGAAGGTGGCGCGCCTGCTTGGCTTCTCGCAAAAATTTCAAGCCGCTCGCGAGACCCCAGCCCCAGGCGGCCAGAGAAAGCGCGAGGCCGAGAAGACCAATCCAGGACCACGGAGGCGCATTTCCGTTCCAACGCCCCTCGATCGCCCAGAGCAGCGCCGAACGAAGGCTCCACCCCATGAGCGCGACAAAACCCAGCAACGCAAGCGCCATCTGCGCGAACGCGCCGGGTTTCCCCGCGAGCCGGGTGCCCAGCCCGGGCAACACCAAGAGGTTGGCGACGAGACACGCGCGCGCGGTGGCGCGGTCAGGAAGTGGCGGCGGAGGCGCCGAAGAGTTCATCGTACGCCGCGGCCAACGAAGCCGCGCAGACCGGCAGGGCGACCAGCACGCCGACACCAAGGGCCAGAACTCCCGCAATCACGATTAGGCTGCAGGCGATCAGCAGGCCGAGGACCGATCCGAAGCGGCGGAACACCGCTTTGCGGCTCGTCTCCATCGCCCGCCAGAACCCTAGCCCCCGATCAATGACCAGTGGAAAAGAAAACATCCACATCGCGCTCAGGATGATGAGGCCGACGAGCAAAAGCACCCCGAGAAGCGTAAGCAGCATGAGGGTCATCCCCGACGGCGTCTTTCCTCCGGAAAGGTCGAACCCAATGGCGATCACCGGAATCACGGCGATCAGAATCACGCCAAAGATGATCACGCCCTGCACGACGCCGGCGAGAACAAGGTCTTTGGTGTTCCGCCGAAACCCCGCGAAGGCGTCGCCAAGCTCCGCATTTTCCCCTCGGAGCAAACGGAGGAAATACCAGTAAAGCCCTCCATAGAGGATCCCTTGCGCCACCAAAGCGAGGATCCCGCCGAGGAGAGGCACGGCCGAAATCAGCAGGTAAACGAGCGTCACCAGAAGGGTCACGCCGATCGTGGGGAAAAAGCGGTTTCGCACGATTCCCCATCCGCGTCCGAGACAGTTCCTTACGGAAAACCCGCGCGTTTCATCCGGCGTCCACGCGAGCGGGGTGAACACAACCGGCGGCGAGTCAGAACGCGCGGCTTCTCCCGCGATCTCGGGATACGCGGAGAGCGGTTTCCACTCGCGGCTTCCCACCGGACACACCTGCGTATCGGCGTTGACGCGGCGGTCGGCCAACCAGGCGCGAAGATCCTCCGCGGAGACCGGCCCGTACTGTTTTCCGTCCCAGCCGATGATTTGGTACATAAAACCCCTCTTTTCTTCGCGACCGGATTTTCCTTTTAGCAGTCCTCCGTCGTCATGGCGAGACCAAACTCAACGTCTCACCGGGGAGAGTTCGACAGGATGCTTTTCTGAAAGCTTTGGATGGATTGTTTAATCTCGCGCATCATCACCAATCCCCAGGCCATGCGCGGCGTTCCGCGCGTCGCCTCAAGCAGATATGCGGAGAGAAAATCCCCGCGCCAAACCAGCGTCGCCTCGCCGCCCTCCGTGGAGATCGGCCAGAGGTGGTAAAGCGTGAGCATGACGTAATAGGCGTTGCTGGAGAAATACTGGACATCGAGCACCTGGATCTCGCCGTTCGACAGCGGCTTGACGAAGACCGCGCCGAGATCGAAGGTCGCGACGATCTGCGCGTTCAGCAACTCCGCGTAGCCGGCGCCTTTCAAACGCGTCTCGGTTTTCGAGGGGAAAAGCCCGACCTCTTCCAGCAATCCCTGAAACCGCGCCTGAACTTCGGGCTCCTCGCGCATCAAACGCCGCATCTCTTCGCCGGGCGACACGGGATTTTTTTCCATGTCATAGGGCGAGACCGCCGAAATCCCTTTCTCCTGAAATTCCCGGAGGCGCCCCAACAAAAGGTCGGTCCAGGCGCGTTGAGCGATCACGGCGGGCGCGCTTCCCGCGCTCTTGCCCTCGCGCACCACCTCCTCCATGCGCGTCGCCTCGCCGCGGCTCATGCAGAAGTCGGTGGAGGTCGCCGTGACTTTCAGCGTGCGCTCCACGAGGCGCTGCACGTCGGAGTTCCGAAGGTTCAACGCCAAGCCCGCGAGATCCGCCTCGCGGACCGGAGACCCGATCTTCGCGTGAAAATAGACGTTCTCGTTGTCGACCGGGGGCGCCGCCGTCTGAATGCGCTCGGCCACGGCGGCGGGAGAACGCCGCACCACGTAGCAGCTTTGACCGCTGATCCCGCGCCGAAAATCAGTGAGCGGCCCGCGCTCCGTGAGGACTTCACCTTGAATCAGCTTCGGGAGATCCACCTCGGAAAACAAGGAAAAGGCCTGAAGCTGCTCCACGGCGTCCTTCGCCGCGAGACGCGCGGAAGGAAAGAAAACCGCCATCATGACCCACAGCGCGACGCCGTGCCGCGCCGCGCGCGTCAGCAAACTCCGAAACTCGGGATGCATGGCCGGGGTGCACTATCATTTCCGCTCCGCAAATTCAAGAAAATCACGAAACGCCCAAGGCAAGTCGCCCCTTGATCCGCAGCGTCGCCAAGGCTTCCTGCCGAGCGGACAACCAGCGCACCCTCACGCGGCGGCCATTCACATCGAGGACCGGAGGCCTCGGACTCCAGAAGTGCAGACGCACGAATCCCGGCGAAAGCAACGTCGCCCGCAAGCGCCCTTTGCCGACCGTCGCGTCGCGCACCGGGCATGCGCCCGCCGAAAGGAGAACGGGATGCTCCGGCGTCCGGTCCGTCTTGAGGATCCGCACCTCCTGATCGAAGGCCTTTCCGCGCGGCTGAATCTGACAAATGCCGCGGCGCGCCGCGCCGTTGACGGTCATCGAGGCGATCCAGCGCCCGCGTCCGCGCACACGCACCGACCAGCGGCGTCCGCCCCAATGGAAATTGCGCAGCGCGACGTCCCGTCCGCTGTCGCCGAGGAGGTATTCGAGCGGGCCGCGGTCGAAACGCAGGCCCGCCACCGCCTCGATCAACCCCATCCACCACGCGAAGAGGCTCATCCCCTGCCACCAAGACGTCGCGAGATCGAGGTTCTCGGGTTTGTAACGGCCGCCCGGATACGCATGGAAAAGGTTTTCGTGGATGAGGCGGTCGCTGGCGTAGTGCTTGAGAAAAAGACCCGTTTGCAGGTCGAGCAATTCCCGGTCTCCCGCCAGGCGGGCCAGCCTCAGGCTTTCGCGCGTCTGGTTTTGCACCCAGTTGTCTTTCCATCGCGCATACACCGGTTCATCGCGGCGATCCCTAGGCGCCACCGCCAAACCGAGTTCGGGATGACGGAACCGCGTTCGCACGCATTCGGCGAGGCGCTCCGCGACCTCCAGGAGAAGCTGCTCTCCGTAACCTTGGAACGCCAAGAGCGACGTGAGGCGCAAAAAGGGATTCCGATGGACGGGATCCTCCTTGAACCAGACGGAATCGATGAGGAACTCCTCCTTCGCGTCGTAGAAAAGCGGGAGAAAATTCGCCTCGAGACGGCGCGCCGTGCGGACGCACGCGCGCAGCGTTTGCTCGTCGCCGAGGATGGCGGCAAGTTCCGCCCCCTGCGTCAACCCGCTGTACCATCCCGCCATGTCTTCCACGCCGCAGAGGCGGCTCGTCAGCGTGTTGTTTTCCCGGCGATCCTCGAACGCCGGCCGGCCGCATTGTTCCGGATAATCCGCGCCGCCAAAACAGGACCCGACGAGGCCGAACTTCGAGGCGCGACCGCACATCGCGCGAAGCGATTTCGCGAAACTCGGATAGAGTTCCTCCAACGCGGCGCGGTCTCCCGAACGGAAGAAATACTGGTGGAGAAGCGCGAGCCCCCACATCTCGTGGTTGATGTGATAGCCGTCGCCCAATTCGCGATCCATGTCCGGCGTGCGAAAATTGTGGTCGTGGATCGGCCCGAAGTCGTAGTCCACGCACATCGGGATCGCGCCATTCGGCCCGCGCGAGGCATCGAGGAAGCGCAGGTAACGCAGGACCGTGTCGCCGCTGCCGCAGGCGTTGAGAACCATCGCGGGCCACTCGCCATCCCAGCCATGAAACATCCCGTATCCGCGCGTGGAAGCGCGGAGGCCGACCTCGCGCGCGTTCCGGACGCACCGCATGGACTCCTGAAAGAGCGGAGCGACGCGCATCATCTCTTCAAACGCGGACGGCCATCCCGCCACCGCGATCCGCGGCGTTTTCTCCGCGACCTTTCGATAGCGCGCGATCTGTTCCGCCAGCCACGCCCTCCGCTGTTCGCGCGCGTCGCGCCACAGCCATTCCACCTCGCGAAGGTCTTCGCCGAACACCATGACGAACCGCGCGGGCGCTTCCGGACCAAACTCCACCCGCAAGCGGCGAATCGCGCCGTCGAACGCGTGAACCGCGGGCGAAAGCGCGGCGATCATCGAGCAGGCCTCATGACGATGGCGCGTATTGATCTTCGCCGCGGGCCCTACGACGAACCGCCGGCGAAGGTTGTAGCGCAGGGCGCAAAATTGCTCGTCAAAGACGGGCGCATCCCACGCCGCATCGTCTTCGTTGTGATGCGCGAGAAACCCTTCGCGCACCTCGAAGGCGACCCGCGCCCGCGCCGAAGCGCTCCATTCGAAAATCACTGCGTTCCCCCGAATCCAAACGGCGCGATCGAAGGTCGCCCCGCGCGCAAGGAACCGTCCGGACACGCCAAACGGCGTCAGGAGGAGATCTTTGAACTCCGCGCGGAGCGGCGATCCTTCGAACTCCAGCGCGAAGGAAATCACCGGCTCGGGAAAGAAGGCTTCCCGGCGCCAGATGCCGTTCGAATAGAAAGCGCCTCGCCGCGGTCCATCCGTCCGCCGCGGCCCCTGGTATTCGACGCAATTGATCCCGCCCGATCGGTCGAGAACCACCGAGACCGGCCCGTCGCAGATCGCGTACTCCTTGTGCGGCAATCCCTCGGGCAGGGAAATGCCGAGGCGTTCGAGGGTTTTGCGTGAGGTCGTCGAGATCATGGGGGCCCGCGGCGCGCCAAACATTCAACAAGGTCTCCCTGCGCAAAGCGAGAGGATGCTGCGGACGCGAGAAGGCGATTCCTCATCCCTTCTTGGAAACACCGGTCCCGCGCGCGCGGCGGCTCGCCCGACCGCAAAGCATCGTTGCGCGGGTTCGTTTCATCTTGCGCGCCGGCGAGAAACCGGAAGACTTGACTGCGTGAAAACTGCGCGCCTCGCCATTCTGGGCGGCAAACCCGCAATCCCACGCGACATCGGTTTCCGTTTCTGGCCTCCGATCTCCAAGCTCGATGAACGCCTGGCGCTCGCGTCGCTCCGTCAGCCCATGCACGCATGGGGACCGCACTGCATCGCGCTGCAGGAAGAGTTTGCCCGGTGGAACGGCAACCGGTTCTGCATGCCGACCAACAGCGGCACCGCCGCGCTCCACATGGGCCTCGCGGCGTGCGGCGTCACTGCCGGCGACGAGGTGATCACCACCTCGCTCTCCTGGACCAGCACGGCGACCTGCATCATCCATCACAACGCCCTCCCCGTCTTCGTGGACGTCGAGTGGGACGCGATGCACCTCGATCCCGCGAAGATCGAGGCGGCGATCACCCGCAAAACCCGGGCGATCTTGCCCGTCCACTACTGGGGCGTCGCGTGCGACATGGACCCCATTCTTCGCATCGCCCGACGCCACAAACTCGCCGTGATCGAGGACGCCTGCCAGGCCCATGGCGCCCTCTACCGCGGGAAAAAGGTCGGCACGCTCGGCGACGTCGCCGCATTCAGTTTCAACCAGAACAAAAGCCTCTGCGGCGGCGAGGGCGGCGTCTTCGTCACGAACGACAAGAAAAAGTTCAAGCTTGGACGCCGCGTGGTGAGCTTCGGCGAGATGCGCCCCGCGCACTCCGGGCGCTTCTACGACCCCGCAGGGCTCGGATGGATGTATCGCACCTCCGACCTGCCCGCGGCGTTCGCGCTCGCCCAGTTGCGCAAGCTCGACGAAAACAATCGTCGCGCACAAGCGAACTGGCGCCGCCTCCACGAAGGCCTCGCGGGAACGCCGCATCTGATCCGTCCGTACACCTCGAAGGATCGCCCGACCAACGGGTATGCGTATGTGCTGCGCACCGAAAAACGCGTCGCCGACGCGCGCGGCGCAAGCTGGCGCGCGTTGACCGACGCGATCGTCGAGGCGCTCCGCGCCGAAGGTTTGCCCTGCAACCCGGCGCGCTGGGTGCTCCCGGGACACACGGTCTTTCAGGTGAAAGACGCCTACGGCCACGGTTCGCCCTGGACCGATCGCCACGCGCGCCGAGGCCTCCGGTACGACCTCACCCAATATCCGATCGCCCAGGCCTGCGCCGATTCCTCGATCTGGGTCGGGGTGAACACCCATCGCCCGCCCAATGGCGCGCGACAAGTGGACGCCGTGATCGCGGCGATCCGCAAAGTGTACGAAAATCTCGATCGCCTCCCGATTCGAACGAAACCGTAACCCGGCAAAGCGCGCGGACCGCGCACGCGCCATTTACCTCGGACCCGGTTTCCCGGCCAGGGCCCGGGCGATCGCGCGCCCCGCGAGGCGGTGTCCCTCCGGACTGAAATGCTGGTCGAAAACGAAATAGAGCCGCCGACGGTCAGCCTCCGCTACTTCCGACGCAAACGTCCGCGTCAAATCTACGTGCGCGATCCGATGGCTCGCGAAAAAATCGATCAAACGCCGCCGCGGATAGTCCGGATCCCACTCGGTCGTTTCAATCCCCGGATGGCGGGCCAGCGCTTTAAAAAACTCCTCGGGCATCACCGCCTCGGCGCCTGGAATGAGGAGGACCACGAACCGCGCTTTCGCCGCCTCCACCTCGTCGCGCAGAGTGACGATAGCAGATTCCGTGATCTTCCAAGCTTCCGCCACCGTTCCCTCCGGATTCCGCAGATATCCCCGCCAATCCAAGGGCGCGTAGGAACGCTCCCAGAACGGTTTGCCGGCGTCTTCGGGAGAAATCCGTCGTCCCCGGCCGAAGCGCCAAGCGCGTCGGAGATCCCGCTGTGCGAGTTTGAATTGCTGATAGAGGACCGAAGGCTCGAGAAACGCGCGATAGAACCAGGAACGACGACGCGCCTCCTTCCGCGCCGCCATCGTTTCCTCATATCCAGTCGCGTTGTTCGCCACGTCGTTCCCCAGGAAAAACGCGAGCACCACCGCCTCGGGGCGAAAGAAAGCGACGACATGCCTCCAGACGAGCAATTCGCGGACGGTGCCCATCCCCGGCACGCCGAAGTTCAACACCTCGATCTTTTCCTGCGGCGCGACGCGCTGCAGTTCTCTCCCGGCCACCTGAACGAACGACTCGTCAAAATCCACGCCAACCGCCGCCGTAAACGAATCCCCCAGAAAGGCAATTCGCCGCGTCCCCGGCGCCGCCTCCTCCGCATGATCGCCATCGGGAAATCCGAGGGCGTTGGTGCGTTGACGGAGGGGCGTTCCCCATTCACTGCGGCCCTGAACACGCTGGTTCGGCTGAAAACGCCAGCCGATGCGCGCGTCGGGCTGAGTATGAAGGCGGCTCGACGGAAGGAGGTCCGGCCGCAAGCGGCGCATCCCCCATTCCGCCGCCCAAAGCGCGAACGCAAGCGACGCCAACGCCAACGCCACACCGAGGAGCGCGCGGCGTCCCTTGGAGAAAAAGCTTCCCATGCGGAAAACATGAAGACCGGCGGAAGCGAACGCAAGAAGCGCGCCGTGAGATCCTGTCGCCCCTCGACGGCCGGAAATGCGTCTTTGCGCAAGGAATCGCCCTGCGGCATATTGTCCTCATGCCCGACGCGAAACTTGTCGAAAACATCCTGCGCTCCTACCGCGAACATGGCGGGATCAATCATCTCGACGGCGCGAATCTCCCCTCGCGCGAAGCCGTCGCCGACATCCTGCGCGACCTGCTCCGCATCGTTTTTCCCGGATTCTACGATCGCGCCGCCCTGGCGTCCAACCAGGCGGCCGCCGTCATTTCCGAAACGCTCGCCTCCGTCGCCCGACGGCTGAACCAGGAAATTCGAAAAAGCCTGGCCCACCATCGCCCCGCTCCCGCGACCGACAGCCCCGGCCCGAACCCCTCGACCGAAGCCCGCCGGATCACCGAAGATTTCCTCGCGGCGATTCCCGCCATCCGCGGCCTGCTCGCGAAAGACGTCCAAGCCGCTTACGAAGGCGATCCCGCCGCGATGAGCCGCGACGAAATCATCGTCGCCTACCCCGGCCTCGAAGCGATCTCCGTGCAGCGCATGGCGCATCACCTCTACAACGCGCGCGTCGCGCTGATCCCGCGCATGATGACGGAATGGGCGCATTCCCGCACGGGGATCGACATCCATCCCGGCGCCAAGATCGGCAGCCACTTCTTCATTGACCACGGCACGGGCGTGGTGATCGGCGAGACCACGACGATCGGCAGCGGCGTCAAAATTTATCAGGGCGTCTCCCTCGGCGCGAAGAGTTTCCAAAAAGACGCCCAAGGACGGTTGGTCAAAGGCACGAAACGCCATCCCAACGTTGAGGATGGCGTCACGATCTACGCGAACGCCACGATCCTCGGCGGCGACACCACCATCGGCGCGCGATCCACCATCGCGGCCAACGTATTCCTCACGCGCTCGGTGCCACCCGACTCGCTGGTCTTCTACGAAGAGACCGATCTCCGGATCGCCCCGAAACGACGGCCGGGCGGCCGCGAGCCCGCGCCCGACTTCGCGATTTGAAAAGCGGCTTCCCGATCAGAAGCGATAACCAAAGGTCAACTGCGGCCCCGCGGCATCGAGCGCGCGATTCTTGCGTCCAGGCTCTGAAAGGCCTCCGTTCGAAAAGTGCGTATAGTTCCCCGCCACGCGCATGAACCACGACGGGCTGATGTCGTAACGGAAACCCAATCCAATGCCGAAGTTGAAGCAAAAATCTTGCCCCTGCCCCTGCTGCCCCTTGACGGGATCCACGTACCCACGCGAGTCGGTGAACCCAAACCCGACGTTCCCCTCGATGAACGGAACGATGTCCCATCCGGGTTGCACGAAGTTGTAGCGCGGGCCGTACTGCATCCCGACAAAACGCTCTTCAATCCCTTCCTTCACCGCCATCCCGAAAGCCCGAAAAACGAACTCGGTGTTCCCCCGAAGAATACCTCCCAATTCGTCGTCCAGCGAAACGTCGTCCAGCTTCAGCGAAAGGGTCATTTCGGCAGGCACCAGGGTGTACCCTTTATTGTTGGTGCGGACATCCGACACCAGAAACCCCGCGCCCGTCTCGAGCGAGAGATCGTAATCCTTGGCCGTCTCTGAGGAGCGGAGCGGCGGAACGGAGGCTTTCCTGATGGGACGCGGATCATCCGCTTGCAGAGCCAGCGGCGCGAGCATGAGAGCGATAAGGATCCGATAAGAAGGCGTTTTCATGTTGAATGGATGAAAAGCTAATCCTCGAAACCAGAGGATGCAAGATCGAAATGCCGCGATGACCTCCAACCCTTCCAAGATCCGCGCCCCTTCATCTCCGCATCCCCGGCACGAACGCTTCAGCCTGCGCCGGAGCGTTTCCCGGAGGATCCTGGCGAATCACCTTGGCCGCGCCGGTCAGAGTGTCCACCTCCACTTCCACCGCGCTCGGCCCGTTCGCGGCCGGCAGCGAGAGTTTGACGCGGAATTTGCGGACGAGCGCCTGCGTGCGCGTCGCCGTCGCGAGCATGACGTTGCCGGTCCGCAAACGGTCGAGGATCGCCTTGAGGAAAGGCATGCTCGCGGCGGGATCCTCTCGCATCAACTCCGCGAGGCGGGCGCGCGTCACCCGTTGCGCCCGCACCGATTCGAGAGCAATCACGCTCGCGGATCGAGGCGCGTCGTCGAAAAGCGCCATTTCCCCGATCACCTCGCCCGCCGACGCGATCGCGAGCGTCTGCTCGAATCCATCCACGTCCGACACGACCTTCACGCTGCCCGACTCGAGGATGAAGGCGTGATCCGCCGTCTCCCCCTGCCGAATCAGGGCGTCTCCGGCCGCGTACTCTTCGACGCCGGCGGTCATCCCGCCCTCCTCAGGCCTCGCGATTTTTCGCCGAAGACGCCATGGAAAATCATTCGACCGGGAGACTAGCAGCCTGGAGGGCTTTGGCCAACGGCCAAAAGTCCTTCAGGCGGCTCATGTTTGGCTTTTTGTCGCCGAAGACGCGGGGGATGCACGAAACCGGGATGAGCGCCAAGCTGGTCCGCGCGCGGCGGCTCCGTTCGCGAGGCTTGATTCGCTTCCCGCGCGGCGGCACGTTTGCGCAATGCCCTCCGCCGTTCGCCCCGACCGTCGCGCGCCCGACGCGATCCGCCGCATCCGTTTTCGCAAGCACTTCGCGCCCGGCGCCGCAGGATCGGTGCTCGTCGAGGCCGGCAAGACACGCGTGATCTGCGCGATCTCCGTCGAGGAAGCCGCTCCCCGCTGGATGCGCGAGCAGAAAGTGAGCGGCGGCTGGCTGACCGCAGAATACTCGATGCTCCCCTACTCCACCGAGGATCGAAAGCCGCGCGACATCGCGAAGGGCCGCCTCGACGGGCGTTCGCAAGAAATTCAACGCCTCATCGGACGCTCCCTCCGCGCGGTGGTGGACCTCGAAAAGCTCGGCGCGCGCACGCTCTGGGTCGACTGCGATGTGCTGCAGGCCGACGGAGGCACGCGTACTGCGGCAATCACCGGCGCCTGCGTCGCGCTCGATCTCGCCGTCCGCAAGCTCCGGAAAGCGAAACTCCTCGCCGAAAACCCGATCCAGGAACGGATCGCCGCCGTCAGCGTGGGAATCGTCGGAGGGCATGCGCTCCTCGATCTCTGCTACGCCGAGGACAAAGAGGCTTCCGTGGACATGAACGTGGTGATGACCGCCAGCGGACGCTTCATCGAGGTGCAAGGCGCCGGAGAAGAGGCCACGTTCTCCCAGGAGGAACTCATGGCGATGCTCGCCCTCGCCCGCAAAGGTCTCGCCGATCTTTTCGCCGCGCAGCGCGCGGCACTCGACGGACGCGCTTGAAGCGAGCTTCTCGGAACCGCTCAATTTCGCGCCGATGTCGGACCAAATCTTCATCGAAGGCCTGCAGGTGATGACCCACATCGGAGTCACCCCCGAAGAGCGCGCTTCCCCGCAGATGATCGAAGTCTCGCTCGTCATGGACTGGGACCTCGCCCCGAGCGCGCGCACCGAACGCCTCGCAATGACGATCGACTACGCCGAGGTCCGAGAGCGGGTGATCCACTGCGCCCGCGAGCGCCCCCGCGCCCTCATCGAGACCGTGGCCGAAGACCTCGCCCACGAACTGATCACCGTCTACCGGATGCGGCGCATCCAGGTCGAGGTGCGCAAGTTCGTCCTCGAACACGCCCGCTGCGCCGGCGTCCGCATCGTGCGCAGCGGACGATGAAATCGCGTTTCGGCTTGCCAACGCGTTGCGCCATCACGACATTCGGTTTCCGTTCCCTCCGATGAATCGCTTCGTTCGCCTGGCCCTCGCCGTTCTCGCGTTCGCGTTTCCCGCCGCGGCCGCCCGAGGCGGCGCCGTGTTGACGCGGGCCGGTCAGGCGTCGCTCGGGACGCTGGTCGAAGGAGAGACCAGCGTCTCTCTCCAGGTCTCGAACGGCGCGGTCGAATATCGCAAAGAAATGCTCCTCTGGCATACGACCGACGCGGAGGTGGACTCGCTCCTCAAGGCCGCGCGCAAAGCCCGCGCCGAGAATCGCGCGGACGCGGCCCTCGCGCTGTACGACCTGAGCCTCACCCAGGAACCCGCCACGATCGAAGAAGCCCGCGCTGAGGCTCAAGCCCTTCGCGCTTCGATCGCCCATCAGGCCGCCGTCACCGCCGCGACCAACGCGCCCTCGGCGCCTTCGCTCGTCGCGCCCGAAGACAAGGTCGCCCAAGGCACGCGCATGATCGAAGGCGGAAAGGAAGTCCTCGCCGCCGCCAAGATCGATCCGGGTCTCGCCGCCGCCGCTCATGCGACCGCCCAGAAAAATATCGCCGAGGGGGAACGCCTCGTCGCCGAAGGCCAAAAGGAGATCGCGGAACGGCACGCGAAGGCCGCCGCCGCCGAAGCCGCGGCGCGCGAGGAAAACCGAACCGCCGCGAATCCGACGATGGGATCCTCTTGGACGAAAGAGGAAAAACTCGCGAATGGCGCGGTGGCCCTCCTCGCGGGGATCCTCATTTTCAGTTCTCTTCATCGGATCGCAATGCGCGAACCGAAAGCCTGACTCCTCCCTCTTTCCTCATGCCTCCTCCCCCCTCGCCATCTCCCGCCGGCGCGCGCCGCCCTGATCTTCTCCCGAACGAACAGGAGGTCTCTTACGACAACCTCATCGAATGGCTCGACCGCCGCAAGAACTGGCTGATCGGCCTTTTCGGCGTCGCCGTTCTCGCCGTTGTCGGATTCGTGGTTTGGCGCCTTCAGACGAGCAAGATCGAAAACGAAGCCGCCGTCGCCCTCACGAACGCCCGCTCTCTCGATTCGCTGCAGAATGTGCTCCAGCGTTTCGCGGGCACCCGTGCGGCGATCTTTGCGGCGATGACACTCGCCGATCATCTCTTCGATCAGGGCGAATGGGACAGGGCCGCCGCGCTCTACCAGACGGTCCTGCGCGAAGGCGCCTCCTCCCCGCTCGCGCCGGCCGCCGCCTTCGGGATGGGCGCCGTCGAGGAAGCGCGAGGCAACAAGGAGAACGCCCTGCGCCTCTACCGCTCGGTCGCCGAGGCCCGCGGCGCATTCGCCGCTCCTCAAGCCGCTTACAGCGCCGCGCGCCTCCTCGAACGCGAGAATCGGCCTATCGAGGCGCGCCAGGCCTACGAAGACCTCGCCGCGCGCTTCCCCGAGTCCGCCTCGCGCATGGAAGCGCTCGGACGCCTGGAGCGCCTCAAAGCGCTCCTTCACCAACCGGCTTCCGCCGCCGCCGCCTCCCCCGCCCCCTCCGCGCCCTCTCCGCTGCCCGCCCGCTGAGTCCTCTTCCGCGCGCCCGCCGCAAGCGGTCACTCCGAACGGCGCGAAAAATCTTTCGCCGCAATGGCCACCGGCAAAAAACTTCGCCGATGCGCGGCGCATGGCCCGTTTTCCCGCAGCGCGCGCAGATGCGCCGCCGTCCCGTAGCCCTTGTGTCGAGCAAATCCGTAGGACGGATGGACGCGGTCCAGTTCCTCCATCCGACGGTCGCGCGTGACCTTGGCGATCACGCTGGCGGCAGCGATCGAAAGGGAAAGGGCGTCTCCGCGCACCACGGCCGTGCAGGCGTCTCCCAGAGGCGGCACGGATCGCCCGTCCACCAGCGTCCAGTCCGGCGGCGGCGAGAGCCCCTCGCGCGCGGCGACCATCGCCATCCATGTGGCTCGCAGGATGTTCACGCGATCGATCTCCTCTGCCTCCACACGCGCCACGCCCCACGCCACGCCGGGATCGCGCGTCAGACGCTCGAAGGCCTCCTCCCTCTGCGCCGCGGAAAGCTTTTTGGAATCGGTGAGAAACGGATGCGCAAACGATGGCGGCAGAACCACGGCCGCCGCGACGACAGGCCCCGCAAGCGGTCCTCGGCCCGCTTCGTCAATCCCGCAAACGCGCGCGAACCCGCGCGCCCAAAGATCGCGTTCGAAATCGAGAGAAGCCGATGCTCCGGATCTCAACGCCATGGCCGACCTCCCCGGTCGGTCGGATCAGGCTTCGGCGCGATCCTTGACCTGCACGGCGCCCTTGCCGACGCGCCGGCGCAGGTAGTAGAGCTTCGCGCGCCGAACTTTTCCGCGGTGTTCGACGACGATCTTCTCGATGCGGGGGGAGTGCACCGGGAATACGCGCTCCACGCCTTCGCCGTAGGAAATGCGACGGACGGCAAACACCTCCTTGATCCCCGCGCCGCGCCGCGCGATGACGACCCCGGAAAAAATCTGGATGCGCTCCTTGTCTCCTTCGATCACCTTCGCGTGCACCTTGACGGTGTCGCCCACGGAAAAATCGGGGACGTTCTTCTTGAGTTGTTCTTTGCTGATCTTTTCTACGATCGGATTCATTTCGAGCTCGGGTGAGCCGAGGCTTTTACCGTAAGCCGATCATCGGTGGAAAGCCCTTTTTCACGCGCGTTCGTTCCCGTCGCCCCGCGCGCCTTCAATACTGGTGCGTGGATTCTTCGCGTGAGATGGGCTTTTCGAATTGATCGCTGCTCAACTCGACCTTGAAGCGGAGGTCGCCGGCCTTCACCCCCTTCACCGCCACCTGCCACGTGGCGACGGCTTTCGGCGGCAGCAAGGGGAGCGCCTCCATGGTGACGACTCCTCCGACAGCCTGGACGGATGTCGCGCCGGACGCGGAGATGAACTCCTGCCCCTCGGGCAGTTGGCAGACCAATCGAATTTGGGTGCCGTCGGCCGAGCCTTGGTTGGTTACGCGAATGGTGTAGGTCGTGCTCTCGCCCAGTTGGATCGGATCGGGATCATCCTCGGTTTCCAGCAGGATGGCGGGGATCCCCACGAACTTTGTCCCGCAAGAACAGTGCGCCGCAATCGCGCCGTCGCCGTTCACCGCCGGCCGCAGGGAAAAATCGCCCGGTTCGCGCGAGGTGAATACCACGCAGACTCGCGCGTCGGAATTGGGCGCCAGGTTCGGAATTTCCCAGCGCACACGCTCCTCGCCGAGGTCGCCGTTTTCTGTCGCCTCGAAAAGTTGCAGCCCTTTAGGAATGGGCAACTCGATCTTCAATCGCGATTCGGCGACGTTGCCCGTGTTGCTGACGGTGAAACACGCCTTCACCTTTTGCCCGATCAGCGCCTTATCGGGGACATGACAGTTCAGCGTCAAGCCGCGGCGAAGATCGGCGCCGAGATCTTCGAGAAAAAAGTTGCTGCAGGCTTTCGGCGTGATGCAACGGTAGCGGCGGCCGTTCGAGGTAAAGAAAAACTCAAAGGCCGGATAGGGCTGGGCGCCGGCCCAAACCACATCGCGCAAGCAGATCGCCGCTCCGCGCTCGCGCGAGGACATAAACGGCATCGTATAGCCGACCGGAACTTGGATCTCGGAAATCTCCTGGGTCTCCGCCGCCGTGAAAAGATCCTCCAAGTTCCCTGTCCACCCCCACTGCTGCAGGACCGCGGCGAAGTCCGGCCGTAACTGCGGATCTCGAAATCGCGCGCGCAAATCGTCGGCCGTCACGATCGGCGGAGCGAATCGCGTGGCGGGATTGCCCAACCGGGTGGCGCGGTGCTGCGCCGCCTCGGCGGACACGCCAACCGAAAAGAACCCGCCGGCGATCAAGCCGAAAACTAGAGCCAAGGTGAGTCTCATCCCCGAATGATCCCCCAAACGCCCACAAAAAAACAGCGCGATTTCATGAATCGATCTTTCGCAAGGCTTGGATGAGAACGGGGACGCCCCGCCGCCGCGCTCGTTTTTCGAGAAAAACTACTCGAACGCGCTGATCACCGGACGCCCCCAGAACCCTTCCGGCAACGGGACGTTCAACACCCAGAGCGCCGTCGCCGCCGTATCGTAGATCACGACAGGAGCTGAAATCGTGAAATTCTTTTTCACGCCTTTTCCCCAGGCGACCCAGGGGATCTGCACATCGGCCGTTTCCGCCGAACCGTGCGTGCCGGCCAGAGTGCCATCCTCCTTTCGTTCATCATGCGATCCGTGATCCGCAGTGAGAAGAAAAACGCTTTCCTCCAGCGCCCCGGCGGCGGCAACGGCCTCCCGGATGATCTTCAGCGCTTCGTCGCAGTCTTTGAGGGCCTGAATTTTTTGAGGCGACGCGACGCCGTAGGAATGTCCGGCGCGGTCGGGATCGGCGAAGTGCAGAAAAACGAGGTTGGGTTTGCGAGTTCCGAATTCTTCCGCGAAACATTCGGCGACCGACTTCGCGTCGCTTCGGTCCTTCGAGCAGACAAACCAATCCACCGTGCCCGGAATTTCGAGGCATCTGAATTTTTCCTTTCCGACAATCATCGCGGTCTTCAGACCGCGCTCTTTGGCGAGGCTGAAGATCGTGGGCGCCTTCACGAACCCCCTTTTCGGATCATGCCGGTTCCAGGTGACTTGATGTTTCTGAATCCCGACTCCGGTCAGCATGGAGACATGGGAAGGCAGGGTGATGCTGGGGACGATGGTGTAGGCTTCCCAGGTGCGGGCGCCTTCCCTCGCCATCCGGTGGTATTCCGGCAACTCCGTTCTCTGGAGCAGATCGGGATTCCCCTGATCGTAGCTGATGATGAAAACATATCGGGCGGAGGAGGACTCGCCGGCGCCCGCGCCGGCAACGCCGAAAATTCCAAGACAGAAAACGAAGATCTGATGGAAACGGATGAAGGAGTGAGTCATGCGTCGCATCCGGGCCCCTCGCCCGCCTCGCGGGTTTTTGAAAAGACCATGAATGAAACCGTTCGATACGATCCGAACCGGAATCTTTCACGTTCCCCACGCGAAAGGCAGGGAGACTCGGTCCACCTGGATCCCGGACGGTCCATCAAATCGGGGGAGCTTCGCCTCGCGTCAGGGAGCGGGCGCGATTTCGTCGAGGCTTACGACGCGGCGCTCCATCGCAGACGTGACGGCGGCAAAGCAGATGCGCGAGCCGCGCAGGGCGGCCGCCGTCGGGCTGATCGGCTCGCGTTCGCCGCGGATTTCGCGGAGGAACTCGCCGAGCATCCGCTTGTGCCCCTTGTCCGGCTCGGCGGTGAACTGCAGCATGGGGTCTCCACGCGCGGCGGCCTCCTCGCACGCGGCGCGTTTTTTCGCAAGCCAGCCCGACAGTCCGCCTTCGGTCCCGATGTTCGGATGCCGGTCGCCGAGCATGGGATAGATCTTCCGCGCCGGCGCGCCCTCGATCCCCGCCGTGCGAACTTCGAGCATGTGATCCACCGCCACGACGCCGCCGTTGCCCATGACTTCGAGGAGCTCCTTCGGATAGCCGAACGTGCCGTTGCCTCCCATCAAGATCGAGGCGATCGCCTGATTGCGGAACCGGATGCTCACGCTGTGATTCAAGATTCCCGAGCCAAAGACTGAAACCGAATCCGCGTCGGCGTCGAGAAACCAACACGCCAAATCGGTGAAGTGCGTCATCTCCCCCAGCAACAGCCCCACCTTCGCGGCAATCCCCTGGAGATGCACGGCCTTCCAACTCCGCCAGTCGTCGTTGATGCGGATGGAAAGCGCGGGAAGCCCATCCTCCGCTCCCACAGGAATACGCTCCCATCCCGGCCGCTGGAAGCGCCAGGGGCAAGGGCGCGGCGATTCCATGTGCCGACGGAAGAGATCGCGGGCCTCCTTCATCGCGGGAGAACATCGGCGGTTATGCCCGACGCAAATCGGCACACCGGCGCCGGCAAACATCGCGTGCGCGCGCAGGCATTCCTCCCACGTCGCGGCGAGCGGTTTCTCTGTCAACACTGGCTTTTTCAAACGGACCGCCTCTTGAAAAATAGGCAGACGAAAGGTCTCCGAAGTCGCCACGATGGCAAGGTCTACGTCGGACGCCGCGAGGGCCTCGCGAAAATCTCGGGTGACGCGCGCCTCCGGCGCGAGGCGGCGGCATTCGGCGAGCGCGGCCTCATCGAGATCGCAGCAAACGCGAAGGCGCGCCTCCGGTGTGGCGAGGACATTGGGGAGATGCTGGCTGCGCGCCAACATTCCGCAGCCGATGATTCCAACGCCGAGAGGATGGGATGCCATGGATGACTCCAAGCCGGGTAAGCGCACGCGGCTTGGGAACAGCGAGGCCGTGGAGGAGGCGGAAGTTCTTGCGACGGTCAATCCACCACGTCGATCCCCATCGAACGGGCGGTCCCGGCGACGGTGCGATAGGCGGCCTCCTCGCTCGCGCAGTTCATGTCCTTGGCCTTCTTGGCGACGATCTCCATGATCTGCTTGCGGGTGACCTTGCCCACCTTGTTGCGGTTGGGCTGGCCGCTCGCCGTGGCGATGTTCGCGGCCTTCTTGAGGAGGACCGCCGCCGGAGGCGATTTCGTGATGAAGGTGAAGGTCTTGTCCTTGTAGACCGTGATGACGACGGGGAGGATCTCGCCAGCCTGCTTCTGCGTGGCGGCGTTGAACTCCTTGCAGAACGCCATGATGTTGACGCCCTGCTGCCCGAGCGCGGGACCGACCGGAGGCGCGGGGTTCGCTTGTCCGGCGGCGATCTGGAGGCGGATGATACCGGTGACTTCCTTGGCCATATGAAAAATCGAGACTGGTGGGTTGGAAACTGGCGGATTCGAGGAAAGGGTTAGCGAGGGTTGGCTGGGGGCGTTGGGAAAGGTTCGAGCCTCGATTTCATCAGGCCTTTTCCACCTGCCAGAACTCGAGCTCCACGGGGGTGGATCGGCCGAAGATGGAGACGGAGACCTTGAGCTTGCCCTTTTCCTGATCCACCTCCTCGACCACGCCGGTCATGCCCTTGAAGGGGCCGTCGTTCACGTTGAGGGTTTCGCCGCGGTCGAAGTTGACCTTCGGCACGACGCGGTCCTCGCGGTCCTGAATCTGAACGAGAATCTCGTCCACTTCATGTTTGGGGAGCGGGATGGGGCGCTCGCCGCCGACGAAACCGAGGACGCCGGGGGTTTCGCGGATAAAATACCAGGAGCGATCCAGGAGTTTCTCCTGTTCGTCCACCAGTTTCATCTGGATGAGGATATAGCCGGGAAAGAACTTCCGCGTGGTCGTGGCGCGTTTGCCGCGTTTGACCTCCTCGACGCGCTCGGTCGGGATAAGCACTCGCGTGATGAGATCGGCGACCTCTTCGCGCGCCTTGCGCTTCTCGATGCTGTCGAGAACCTTCTGCTCCTGCCCAGGGACGCAGTGCAGCACATACCATTGCGGAGGGAGGTCGGCGCTCATGGAAAAAACCTCATCGGGCGATGATTAGGCTGAAGCCGCGCCCGATGAGCATGTCGCAAGCGAAGATGAAACCGCCAAGCGCCGCCATCGTGACCACGATCACCACGGTGGACTCCTGGAGCTCCTCCCGCGTCGGACGGGTGCATTTGAGCACCTCCTCCCGCACTTCGCGGAAAAAGCGGCGAATGTTGTCGAACCACGATTTCATGGGGCATCGGCGGCGTTGCGTTCTCGAGGAAAAGCAGGCTGGCACGGCAGGAGGGACTCGAACCCCCGACCCGCGGTTTTGGAGACCGCTGCTCTACCAACTGAGCTACTGCCGTGAGCGTCCGCCTTTCATTTCTTCTCCCGGTGGGGCAGATGTTTTCCGCACCATCGGCAGAACTTCTTGATCTCCAACCGCTCGCTGCCCTGCACCTTCTTGTTGCGGGTGGAGATGTAGTTCAGACGCTTGCACTCCGTGCAGGCGAGTTGGATGGCCTCGCGCGGCATGGGGTTAGGCGACGATCTCGCTCACGCGCCCCGCGCCGACGGTCTTGCCGCCCTCGCGAATGGCGAAGCGCATCGCCTTCTCCATGGCGACCGGCGTGATCAGTTCGACCTCGAGGGAAACGTTGTCGCCCGGCATCACCATCTCGACGCCCTGCGGCAGCTTCACCGAGCCGGTCACGTCCGTCGTGCGGAAGAAGAACTGCGGACGGTAGTTGCTGAAGAACGGCGTGTGACGCCCGCCCTCGTCCTTGCTGAGGACGTAAACCTCGGCCTTGAACTTGGTGTGCGGAGTGGTCGTGCCGGGCTTCGAGAGCACCTGGCCGCGCTCCACCTCCTCCTTCTTCGTGCCGCGCAGCAGCGCGCCAATGTTGTCGCCCGCCTGGCCTTCGTCGAGCTCCTTGCGGAACATCTCGACGCCGGTGACGACCGTTTTCACGGTGGGACGGATGCCGACGATCTCAATCTCCTCGCCCACCTTGATCTTGCCGCGCTCGACGCGGCCGGTGACCACGGTGCCGCGCCCTTCGATCGAGAACACATCCTCGACCGGCATCAGGAACGGCTGCTCGACGTCGCGCTGCGGCGTCGGGATATAGCTGTCCACGGCCTCCATGAGCTCCAGGATGCACTTGGTGTCGGCATGACTCGGGTCGCCGGCGGCCAACGCCTTGGTCGCGCTGCCTTTGACGATCGGAATCTTGTCTCCCGGAAATTCGTACTGGGTGAGGAGCTCGCGCACTTCCACCTCGACGAGTTCGAGGAGTTCCTTGTCGTCCACCATGTCGCACTTGTTGAGGAAGACCACGAGAGCGGGAACGCCCACCTGGCGGGCGAGCAGAATGTGCTCGCGCGTCTGCGGCATCGGTCCGTCGGCGGCGCTGACCACCAGGATCGCGCCATCCATCTGCGCGGCGCCGGTGATCATGTTCTTCACATAGTCGGCGTGGCCGGGGCAATCCACGTGCGCGTAATGCCGCTTGTCGGTCTGGTACTCGACGTGGCTGGTGTTGATGGTGATCCCGCGCTCCTTTTCCTCGGGTGCGTTATCGATCTGGTCGTACGCCCGGGCTTCCGCCATCCCCTTCTTGGCGAGCACGGTGGTGATCGCGGCGGTGAGCGTGGTCTTGCCGTGGTCCACGTGACCAATCGTGCCGATGTTCACGTGCGGCTTGTTGCGGATGAACTTTTCTTTACCTGCCATAATAAGTGTGGTGTTTGATGTTTCTCCTTGTTTCGCGAATCCTCGCGCGCTTCGGGCGCGCGGCGGCCCGCTTGCTCTCGCCCCGTCCTCCCTGTCAATTTCCCTCTTCGGCGAGGTGGAGCCCACGACCAGGATTGAACTGGTGACCTCGTCCTTACCAAGGACGTGCTCTACCAACTGAGCTACGTGGGCGTTCCAGTCTCCCGATCGACCGGGCTCACCGGTCGCCTTCAGCCCTTCCATGCGGGCCTGAAAAGGCGAAAAAAACTCCTCCCCGTCTTCCTCGCGGAAACGGCAGGGCGAAAATCCCTTTCGTCTTTCGAAGACTGACCTTTCTACGGTCCCCCTTCGTCCATGTCAACCCCCTTTTCTCAACTTTTTTCTCCTCGCGAAATCAGCGCGCGCTTCCCGCCTCGGTCCGCCCGTCGATGCCCACTTTCAACGGTTCGCCGCCCAACGGGATCGCGCCGATGTCCGGTCGCGTCGCGCCTTCGGGACGCAACGGATCGGGCCACTCCTGGGGCAACGTCACCCCAGCCTTGACGGCCGGACTGTCGGGCCGCAGACGGAGGTCCACCCGATCGGCGAGGTTGGTGCTGAAGGCCACGAACTTCGGGTCGCCGATGACCGAGTGCGCATCCCAACCCGCGGCGTAGCGGACCTTGTTCGACTCGGAGAGCGGATGCGTGCGGCTCGACTCGTAATAGTTGGCGGGGATCTTTACGTCGGGATCCGAATGCCAGTGCAGGTTGCCGTCCATGACGAGGTTGGCGGCGTCGCGCTGGAAGCCCCAGGCCTTCGGGTACTGTTTTCCGCCGCCCACGAACACGTGGAGATTGTTGAATACGCGCCGTTCAGCCTCGGGATCAAAATGGAACGCCATGCCCGCGGTGTAGCTGTTCAACGCGTGTCCCATCTGGGTGAGCGTGGTGTTCTGGTACAGGTAAATGTGTTCCATCGAGATGATGTGGTCGGGGTTGTGGACGAGCCATGCGAGATGTCCGGGGAAAATATGACCCTGCGGCTTCTTGTCGGTCGGACGGTTGAACTGCAGGTTCCGCCGCATGTCCACCACGTTGCGGTACAGGTAGATCTTGCCGCCCGGACCGCCGCGCGCGTGCGCGCCGAATCCCGCGACGCATTGACGAATCAGATTTTGGTAAACGGAGAGGCCGTCGGTGACGTATGGCGTCGGGCTCGACACGTACACGGCGTCGTCCTGCATGTTGTCCACGAGATTGTGATGGAACCGGATGTCGCGGCCCGACAGATAGACGCCATCGTGGCCGTCGGTGAACTCGCAATACGCGATGTCCCAGGTGTGATTGAGCGGATAGTAGAACGTCTCGAACTCGAATCCGCCCTCGGTGGCCAGCACGGCGTGCGTGGGCAACCGCGAAATATGGCGGACGACGCGCTTCTCTTGCTTGCCTTTACCGGGGATCTCCGGCTCCGCTTCCTGGCCAATGAACGGCGGATAGATCTTCGGCGAATACGCGTACGAGACGTTCTCGGTGCGGAACATCCACGGCGCGATCATCCCGAACACGCCGCAGTTCGTCATTTTCAGCGGGCCGGCGCCCTTCGCCCAGATGCCGTACGTGCCCGCGTAGATCGTGCAACGATCGAACGCGATATCCACGCCGAAGTTGAGTTTGACGGTGATGTAACCGCCGCCGCGGATGACGAGGTCCTGGAACCGCACGTGCATCGCTTGCGAAACGCGCAGCGGGATCGAATCCACCGGCGCCACCACCAAGGGCAGCTTGCGCGGGTCGGTTTCTCCCTGGTAATGAACGAGCTTGTGGCCGACCGACTCGGGCAGTTCGAGTTTCGTGTGGGCCAGGCGCGCGTGGATGCGGCCCGTCTGTTTGTCGTACCAGAGGCCGGGGCCGCAGTACATCGGCTCGACGAATTTCTTAGGATTCGGGATCCACAACTCGTTCGTGGCCTGCATGTCCATGCGATACCAGTACGTCTGGAGACCGACGTTCGAGTCACCGAAGAGGCCGACGACATCACGGATGTTCCTGTACGTGACGGTGGAGCGATATTCGCCCTCGACGCCGTCGTTCACCGGCTCCCAAGCCTTGCCGGGCGCATTCTGAAACTCGGGGAACCCGCCGTCAATGATCGCCACTTCGCCCGGAAACGAGCGAAGGATGATCGGCTTCTCGGGCGCGCCCGCCACGGCGCAATACACGTTCTCGAAATAACTCCCGCCTCGCAGGTAAAGCGTGTCGCCGGCGGCGATCTGACGCAGGGCATGATTGATGGTTTTCCATGGCGCCTTCTCGCTGCCGTCGTTCGCGTCGCTGCCGCGCGCGGCGTCCACGAAACGGGCGGGGCCTTCAGCCCTCGGCCGCTGCGACGGCGTCGGCAACGGTCGCTGGGGTTCATGAGACAAGAACGGTCGGGCCGAGTCCGCGGCGCGCGCGATGCCCGCGAACGGAAGCATGCCCAGGGCGAACGCAACGGCCGGGAGGAGGGAGGGAATCGGGCTCATTTTTAATCGGGAAGGCATTGGCGAAAGACGCGCAGGAAATTTTCTCCAAGGATCTTGCGGATCTCGGGCGGACGAAAGCCGCGTCGGACCAATTCGGCGGTCAGCACCGGCAGCTTGTCCACGCGATCGATCTCGCAGATATCGCCGAGATCGTAGTCCGTTCCCACGCCCACGTGATCCACGCCGGCCACGTCCACCATGCGCGCGATCTGATCCACGAGTTTTCCGACACTGACGCGGACGATCTTCGTGCCATCCTCCACCGCGCCGCCGAGCGCCTTCGGCCAGGCGTTCGGATCGAAGCGGCGCGCGAGAAATTCGTATGGGTCCTTGTAACGCCGCTCCAACTCCGTAACCTTTTCGCGGAGAAACTTTTGACGGAAGGCGCGGAGATCGGCGCGCGCGCCATCCGATCCCGCGATGAATCGCGAGGAAAAATGCGCGCCGACCACTCCGCCCGTGTCGGCAATCGCGCGGAGCTGGTCGTCGGCGCAGTTGCGTTCGACGTCCACCAACGCCCGGCAACAGGTGTGGGAATCAATCACGGGACGCGTCGCGACCCGCAGCGCGTCGCGGAAACAGCGGTCATTCGCGTGCGCGAGGTCCACCACCATGCCGAGCCGTTCCATTTCTCGGAGGATCTCCCTGCCCAGCGGCCGCAATCCGACGCGCGGATCGCCGCCGCAATATCCGCCCACGCGCGGATCGCGAAGGAACGGATGCGCCGCGCGGACGCCGACGCGCTGGTAGGTTCGCAGCATCGCGAGGTCGCCGTGGATCGGCGCGCCGGTCAGGTGCAGGAGGATGCCGAGTTTACCTTCCCGCAACGCGCGGTCGAGATCGCCTTTCGTGCGAAGGATCCGCGCATGTGGATGCCGCTCGGCCTCCGCGATCAACGCGTCGAAACAGCGCAGCATGTACTCGATTTCCGCCGCGCCGCTGAAATGGCTCGGACAATTGTTGCCGTGCGAATAGACAACGACGTCCACGCCGCCCTCGCGGAGCAACGGGACGCTCTGCTGCGCCCACGGACGGCGCTGGATAAACATCCGTCGCGCCGACGCCGTTCCGGCGCCATAGTCGAGCCATGGGTTGACGTACCCGAGAACCACGGGCGCGGCGCGGTGGAGCGCGCGAACGCGGGACGAAATCGCGCGGGATTGGGGTTTCATCGGAAAGGCTTCGGGATCAAGGCGTGCCGCCGGAACTCGTGAGAAACCAATCTTCCCGTCCGGGAGATTGGCAGAGATTGAGGGACGGATGCGCGCCCGACAACCACGCCACATGCGCATCGCAGAACAGCAGGTTCATTCCCCCGCGGTGACCGAGAAATCCGTCGGCGCGGGCAAAAGGAACCGAGGGCGAAGGGAGCATGAGAAAGTAATAGGTGGCCGTCTGAGCGGTGGTGTTCTCTTCCTGCCAATATTTGAGCCAGTTGAACTCGGCGAGAAGGATCTTTTTTTCGGGTCGCACCACGTGGGAGGCGAGACGCGCATCGCCGTTGTCGTAGGCGCCGCCGTTCAGGATATAGCTCAGCAGCCCCGTTCCCCGGGCCGGAGGCGAAACCGGGGAATCGTTCACGGGCGCCGCGCCGCGCCGGTGCGAAGGATTGGACGGACAATCCCAGGCGGCGGAGTAGGCATTGCCCGAAACCGGTTTTTGAACGCCGAGATAAGGCTCGATCAGATGATGCCAATAGGAGCCGCCAAACGGCGCGAGGACGCCCCGGTTCTCCGTCGAATAGACGTTGAACGCGACTCCCAACTGACGGAGGTTGTTCATGCATTGGGCGCTCCGGGCCTGGTCGCGCGCGCTTTTGAGCGCCGGAGTGAGCAGCGCGGCGAGGACCGCAAGGATCGCGATGACCACCAAAAGCTCGACGAGCGTGAAGCTGTTCACGAATCGAACGCCTTCCCGCGCGGCGGGAAAGTGTTTCCGCCGCGCCGCCCGCTCCTCGCGACGCTCTCGAAAAACTTGGAACATAAAATTTTGGACGGGAGGATGGAGTCGCCCGGTTCCGTCGGATTCGCCGCGTCATTTCCATGGGAGGAGCGCCACCTTGGCGCACTGACGCCCCGCAAACGTCTCGAAAGCGGCCTGAACCTCGTCGAAACCGAAGGTGTGCGTGATCAGCCGATCGATCGTATTCGGGGAACGGCGGATGAAGTCGAGCAGGTCGTGCGCGTCATTCAGGTTGGTATGCCAACAGCCGACGAGGGTGAGCCCTTTGCGGATGAAATCCTTGCTGGGACTGATCGGAATCGTCCCATGGTTCTCCCCCACCATCGCGATCTTGCCGCGGACCGCGGCCAACTCGATCAGCAGCCGTTCGCCGGATTCCGTGCCGGAACATTCGATCCCGTGGACGACGCCCCGCCCGCGCGTGATCTCCAAGAGTTGCTCCCGGACTTCCGGAACTGTCGAATCGAGAACCGCGGAAGCGCCGACCGAGCAAGCCAGTTTTCGACGGTATTCCTCGGGATCGAGCCCAATGACCTCGGCGCCCATGAACGCGGCGAGCGCCACCGCGCCGAGGCCGACGGGCCCCAACCCGCTGACGATCACCGGGGCGAAGGCGCGCGCGCCCACGGCGCGCACGGCCTCGAACGCGGGGCCGAGTCCGCAACCGAGCATCGCGCCATGGAGATCGCTCACGTCCTCCGGCAGTTTCGTGCACATCACGTCCGAAACTTTCGTGAACTGGGCGAAGTTGCCCTGGAATCGGGGGCGGTTCCGACAGAAGATCACGTCGCCCTTCAGACAATCGTCGCAGATTCCGCAGGCCGTGATCGGGGCGAGGGCGACGCGGTCGCCGGGCTTGAGGCGCGTGCTGTGCGCGACCGCCACCACTTCACCGGCGCCTTCGTGACCTCCGTTGATCTGCTCGCCGTCGGCGAAAAAGGCCTTCATATTGCTTCCGCAGAGCAGCGTCGTCCGCAGCCGGAGAACGACCTGATTCCCCTCCGGCCGGGGGAGCGGCTGCTCGACGAGCCAGGCCTTCTTGCGGCCAAGCGCGACGACCTTCATCCGCTCGGGCAGACGCGGCCGCGGTGTGCGCGTCCACACGTCCTGGAATCGCGCGCCCACTCGGCTCAACACGTCCTCCGGCGGTTGCTCTTTGAACTCGTTCACGAACGGCTCGGGCGTGACCGGCCCGTCGTATCCGATCGTCCGCAGCGCGTCCAGGAAGCCGGGCAGATCGATCACGCCGGTCTCGCCGTGGACGCGGCGATGGTGGTCGGTATGTTGCTCGATGGGAATCCCGGCGGGCGCGTCATTGATGTGAACATAGACGACCTGCTCCGCGCTCAACGCGAGGATGTCTTCGAGAGTGCCGAGCGACGTGTGCCAATGCCAGGCATCGAGGAGCAGGCCGCAGTTCGGGCCAACCGCTTCGCACAGGTCGAGCATCTGCGAAAGGGTATGGACGAACGCGTATTTGCGGCCGTCCCGCAGCGTTTTCGGGCCGAGAAATTCGAGGCCGAGCCGACAACCATGCGTTGCCAATACGCTCGCGATCGGGCCGAGCCGCTTGATGTGAAATGCGAAATTCTCCCTCCACGGCAGCGTGTCCGACCAGGACGGGACGAACGTGTAGAATCGGACGCAGCCGATTTCACTGGCGATACGGGCGTGCTGCTCCAGTCGCGCCAATCCTTCGTTCGTCGCCGCGGCGTCGTCGCGGAAGTGGAACGGGAGTTTGCTGCCGCCGGGACGCAGGCCGTGCCGGGCGAGCGCGTCCGCGTATCGCGACGCGGCGCCGGCCGTCTCGATCTCAAGGTCCGATCCCTCGAAACCGGCGGCCTTCGCCAGCGAGAGCGATTCTTCCCACGAACATTGCAGACGCAACGTGCTGCGATTCAGGCAACGAAACATGGCTCGTGGGCTCATAAATCGACTTCAACAAATCTCAATCCTTCACCTCGACGATCATCTCGATCTCGACGGCGCTGTTGGCGGGAAGCTGATAGACGCCGATGGCCGAACGGGCATGGCGTCCTTTCTCGCCGAAGATTTCGTGCAGGAGATCGGTGCACCCGTGAATCACCGACGAGGTGTCAGAGAATCCCTCGGCGCAATTCACGAAACCGATAATTTTGACAATCCGGGTGATTTTGTCGAGGTCGCCGATGACCGCCTTGATCGCGCCCAGACAGCTCAACGCGCAATCGCGCGCCCCGTCGAATGCCTGTTCCTTGGTGAACTCCTTGCCGACCTTGCCGAGGTGATTTCCCGAGGTGTGCCCCGAGGTGTACACGAGGTTGCCGGATCGCACGGCGGGTTCGGCCTTGCCGACGCCGAGTTTGCGTTCGGGAATGTTCAGTCCTTTGGCGTGGATCTTCGCTTCGATGTTCATGGTTTCCTTTCGTTCGGTTTGATGGTTTCCGCGCATGCGTTCAACTCCGCGAGCGCGTCCCGGGAACGGTCTGCGGGCAGGCGCACGATGCCGCCATCCACGGCGGCTTGGGCGCAGGCCATGAGACCCTCGAACGTTTGCGCCGATTCCCGGGCGTGGTTGCGGTGCGTGCCGCCGTGGTTCAGCGCGTCGCGCAGCTCCGCCAGGAACGCGGGCGTCGCGTCCGTCCAGGAGCGAAGGTCGCCGGCGGTCTTCTTCCACCCGGCGGCTTTGCCGGGCAACACGCGGGAATCGCCCGCCACGCGCGTCTCGATCATGCCTTCCGTCCCGACGGCGCAGACCCGTTTCTGCAGCCAGTCGCTCGGGGAGTCTCCCGCCCGGGAGTACAGAAGCCCGCATTCCAGTGACGCGCGAACGCCTCCTTCGAACGCAAAATAGCAGTGCATCCACATCGGGGCCGGATGGATCTCATCCTTCCACGCGGCTCTCTTCGGATCGCCCAGTAACTCCGCGAAGGTCGCGGCGTCGTCCGACCACGACGCCATCACCCATTCGAGTTTCGGCTCGCCGGCGTACCAACGGATCATGTCGAGGACGTGCGTGCCCTGGTTGAGCAGGTTGCCGTAGCATACGCCGCGAAGGAACTGGATTTCGCCGATCTCTCCCCGGCAAATCGCTTCTTTGCCGGCGACGAACTCCCGACAGAAGCGCATCTGGTGGCTGATGATCAGCGCGATCCCCGCCGTTTCGCACGCCTCGACCATCGAATCCGCCTCGGCCATGGTCAACGCCATCGGTTTTTCCGCGACGATGGCCTTGACCTTGCCGGCGGCAACCTGGCGAGTGAGGTCGGCGCGCCCGCGGGGCTGGGTGACGATGCTGACGAGGTCGGGCTTCGCTTGGTCCAACATCTCCTCGACATCGGCATAGCCGGCGACCTGGAAGCGGTCCATGCCGGCTTTTCGCTTCTCCTCGGCGCGGTCCACCAACGCCACGAGTTCGATCCCGTCACACGCGGCGTAACCGCGCGCGTGATCGAGTCCGCGCTTACCGCATCCGATGACGGCCGCTTTGAGCGTGGCTTTCATCTTCCCACCCAAACGGTTTTCCCCCGCTGCGCCGCCCATGCGGTCATGCGGCGCGGATCGCCTTTCCACAGACGATCCACCGCCCACGGTCGCGCTTTCGGCGGCCCGTCGCACTCCAACCGAATCACGGGAAACAGATCGGTTGGCGACTTCTCCGGCAATCCCTCGATGGCGAGGTGGTCCGTCGTCTGTTTGAATCTGAGTTCGCTCCCGGTCGTGAGCAGCACGGCGCGCGTGACCGTCGTTTCGAGCCCGGCCAGCGTGAGCGCGCCGGTCCCGTCCCAGAACCGAACGACCAGATACAGATTGCTGCCCTTGCGAATCTGCCTGCCGTGCGTGATGAACTCGCAGACTTCGCCCCGTTCGGAACCGGAGATGCACTCACCGTGGAGACGCATCCATTTGCCGATGGCGTCCGTGATCGCCACGAATTCGGACGGAAACTCGCCATCGCCGGTCGGCCCGACGTTGAGCAGGAGATTTCCGCCCTTGCTGGCGCACTCGACGAGTTTGTCGAGCAGCACGTCCGCCGGACGCCAACGTTCTCCCTTCGCGTAGCCCCACAGACGGGAGGTGCTCACGTCGCACGATTCCCAGAGACGATGGGGGTCCTCGACGATACGATGCTCCGGCGTGCTGAAATCGCCGAGCGACCGCGATTGTCCGCCCGTGCCCGCCGGATCGTCTTCATCCCGGCCGAGCCGGTTGTTGATCAGCAGATGCGGCTGGAGCGAACGCATGGTCTGGACGAGTTCATGACTGCCCCATTGACGGGAGGTTTCCGGCCACGCGCCGTCGAACCACATCACGTCGATGCGGCCATAGTGCGTCAACAACTCGCGCACCTGATGGTGGACGTACTCGCGGAACGCCGCCCAGCCCCGCGGATCATGCTCCGGCCCCTCAAACGCGGCCGGCACTCGCCAGTCGATCATCGAATAATACAGCCCGACCCGCAACCCGGCGGCGCGAAACGCCTCGACGTACTCGCGGACAAAATCGCGCCGCGGCGCCTGCGCGGCGGAGGTGTAATCGGTGAACTTCGAGTCCCACAGGCAGAATCCGTCGTGATGCCGGGTGGTGAGCACGGCGTATTTCATCCCGGCCTGTTTCGCGACGTCGGCCCATGCCGTTGCGTCGAACTTCTGCGGATTCCACCGGCAGGCCCTGGCCTCATAATCGCGCTGGTCGAGGCGCTCGCGAAACAAGACCTGTTCGCCGCGCCCGTACGCCGCGTACGGACCCCAATGCACGAAGAGACCGAAGCGCGCCTCGTTGAACCATTTCCAGTGGTCGGGGATGCCGCTCATTTCGCTTTCATCAGCTCCTTCTCGGGAACGGGAAACGCCCATTTCGCGAAACGACGGGCCTCGCGGATGACGGACGGGGTGAAGAGCATCCAGCTCCGTCGGTGGTCCTCGCAGAACCGTTGACGGGCCAGTTCGAGTTCGATCAGGCGATCCTTTTGCGAACGGTCGCCGTTCCGATAGAGCCGGCCGCGTTCGAGGATCTCAATGCTGATTTGCGACCACGCCAGCGTCCGGGCGAGAAATTGAATCCGATCTCGCACGGCGGGCGGATCGGTGGCGGCGCGCGCGGTCGCCCGGTCGAGACCGCGGCGCGCCTCCCGGAAAAAGGTTTCGTCGTAGAACGAGGGGCCGTTGCTGTCGTACCACGGCGCCACGCGATTCCAGCCCGCGGCGTGTCGTTCGCTGACGCGGCGAATCTGCATGAAATACTCGTGGACCGCCGGCGCGGCCCGTCCGAAACCGGCCGCGCAGTAATCCTGAATCAACGCGTCCACATCCAGATTCACGTCCCACAACAGGCGCGCCAGCACATAATGCGACAGCCCCATCCCGCCCCAGACATGATATTGCGAATCGAAATCCGTTCCGATCAGCCGCGCGCGCCGCACGGCAAAACTCAGGTCCTCGGCGAACGGACGCGTCATGTCGACCGGCAGGCCCATCAGTTGATCGAGCCAGTTGGGCCGCCACATCATCCGCGCCCCCGTGCGCGCCCAGCCTTCCCACCGGGCGCGTTCGCCGCGGCGGTTCGCCTCGGACAGGTAAGGGTTCGAGCCGACGTAGCTGATGACGACGTTCGGATGCACTTTCGCGCGCACCGGCGGCGGGTCGTAGGCGCAGTAGGCGTGGCCGACGAGCAGCAGGTTCGGATGATGCGCGCTCACGCGCTCGGCGACGGCGTTGTAGAACCGCACCATCCGGTCGCTCAGCGACACGTACTCAAACCATTCCCGCGTCACCGCGTCCTGCAACCGCATCGGCGGACCGTCCGGTTCGTCCCACGCCTTGCAGCGCGCGCACATGCAATGCCCGGTAAACCCGCCGTCGTTCGGCGAGAGCGAAAAACTCGCCATCTCCGGCTCCTTGCGAAACGCCTCCTCGATGTCCGCGACCACCTGGTCAATCACCGACGGCGAGCTGTGGCAGAGCTTCACCGCCGTGGGATCTCGCGGCTTGAGGTCCCGCTGGCCGCACGGTTGCACGGCGAAATACTCGGGATGCGACTCGCCAAAGCGTTCGTACCATCGCTCGTAGGCGTGGCCGGCCCGCACGTCGATCCCCGACCGCTTCTGCATCCGGTTGCGTAAAGTCCATTGTGTGGATTCCCGCCCCATCTGACGCCATTCGTTCGTCGTCCAGCCCAGCGGCTCCGCGTACTGTTTTATGAACGTCGCGTTGTTCGCCACGTCGCGCCAGAAGCGGATTCGCACCGACGGCGTCTGACGAACATCGATCGCGTCCGGTAGCGTCACAGTCGCGCGGCGCGGGATGACCTCGCCGAGGTCGCCCGGCCAGAGCCAGCGCGCGCCGAGAAACTTTTCGCACAGCAACGTCGCGGCATGATGCGTGCCCGGCAACGGAACGCGGTCGTCGCCGATTACGAACACCGCGTTGGTGGCGGTCTGGACGACCGCCTCCTCGTAGGCGAATTGCTTCGCGTCCAGCCCGCGTTGACGGGCGGCCTCCGTCGGCCCGACGTAAACGAGCGTCGTGTTGGACGGCAGGGCGCAGCGGGCCAGTTGCGCTTCGGGCACGATGGGCACGCTCGCGCCGCTCATGACCCGCAGGACGTGGGCGAGTTCCTCGCCGGCGAGCTTGCTGGAATAGGCCGCGTTGGCGTTGGTGCTGACCGCCACGACGATCGCGCAGCGCGGCGCGCCGTTCTCGACGAGGGTGAGTGCGCTGAGCGCCGGAGAGACGCCTGCCGCCAACGCGAGCAGCGCGACGAACCATGCGGCGGGGCGCACGGATGATGCAGGCCTCAAAACGCGCGACGCCTGGCGCCGCGACCGATCAAGACGCAACATTTTGTGAGCGCGCATTTGAAGCCGTCGCGCGTCTTCGCTTCCGCCGCGTCGTCATCCCCAGCGCCGCGGCGCCGAGCAGGACCAGCGGAAGCGCGGAGGCCTCGGGGATCGGAATGCCCAGCGGGATGAGGGCGCCGCTCCATCCGTCGAAATCGTAGATCAGTCCGCTCAGATAGGCGTTGTCGGCAAGATCGGGGTCGTAATAGAGGTTTACATCCAGATCGAGGACGCTCGCCAACGCGTTGGTGTCCAGGCCGCCGAGGTCCAGCGCGCCCACGTAAAAGGCGTTCACCACGGCGCCGGTGAGTTGCAGGCGGTTCCCCGCGCCGATCTGCAGTTGACCGAGGGAGAAGTTCGTCGCGAGTTCCGCCACCGAAGCGAAGTTCGATCCGAGGTCCAGGGCGCTGCCGCCGCTGAGATCGAGCACGTGATTGGTGCCGCCGCCCGTCGCGTTGGTGAAACGCATCGCCGCCGAGGAAAGATCGTGCAGGACGCGGTTCGTGGAGCTCAACGCGAGATCCTTCTGAAACACGAAGAGGTCGCCGTTGCCCCCCTGCAGCGCGCCCGACGGATCCACCGTCAGCGTGCCGGCGAAGATGTTGGTCGAGGGATCGCTCATGTAGCGGCCTCCGACTACGGCGTTGCTCTGCCAGGTGACCGTGCTGTTCACGATCCGGATCACGCCGGCGTTGGAGATCGTGCCGGCCACGGTCGCCGACGAGTTGGAGATCAGCATCGTGCCGTCGGCGCCGAAGGCCAACCACGCGCTCCTCCAGGCGGTCGCTCCGTGGATCATCTCGAGGCCGGCGTAGTTGCTCGGGTTGCCCGCGGCAAAGGTGTAGTTCTGCGCGTTCGCCGACCAGTTCGAGGCTTGGTTCAGGCGAAAGATGTTGTCGCCCGAGAAGCGCAGGTTCGCGAGATCGTTGCCGCCGAGGCTGCCGCTCACGTCCGCGTTGGTGATCCCGCGGAACGAGATTGCGCCGCCGTGGATCGAGATCGCTCCCGCGGTGTTGTTGGTGATGACGGGCGCGGCGGTGGTGAACTGAAAGACGCCTCCGATGTTGCTGATGCTGCCCGATCCGTTCAGCCCCGCGGCCATCGTGTTGGCTTCGAGCGTGCCGCCATCGGTGACGCGAATGTGGCTGCCCGATCCGCTCGTCACGCCGTTGCTGCCGATGGAAACGATCCCGCCGCTTTGCAACATCGAGCCAGTGCCGGTAATGAGCACCAGGTTGCCGGCGGAACTGGCCGAGACGCCCACGCGCGTCCTGCCGGCCACCGAAACCAGACCGCCGTTGGTGATGATCAAACGGTTCTCGGCGCCGGCGACGCCGATTTCCAGGTCATTCATGGCGTTCCATGTCGAGCCGACGCCGGTGACCCGCACGATGCTCCCAGTGGATGCCGCCTGGTTGCCGATGACGCTGGCCCCAGAGCCGGCGCTCACCACCTCTCCGCCGTCGGCCACGATCATGGTTCCGTTGCCCTGATGGCCCACGATGAGGAAGGAGGTGTTCGACCAAAGCGATCCCGAGCCGGCCGAGCCGGTCACGATGACCAGGTTGTTCGAGGAGGAGGCAGCGTTCCCGATGATTCCCGACGCCTGACTGGCGGCGCGGCGGCTGATCACGAGCGCGCCGTTGGAGATGACCAACCGGTTGCCGGCGCCGCTGTCGCCGACGTACAGACGGTCGGTGTTGTTCCAGAGCGCGCCGTCGCCGGCAACCCACACGGAGTTGTTGGTGGCTGCGGCGCCCGAGCCGATGTATCCGAGGGCGTTGTGCAGTTGGGCGCCGTCCTGGATCAAGAGTTGGTTGTCCTTGCCCAGAGTCCCCACGGTGAAATTGCCGGAGTTGGTCCAGAGCGAGTTGACGCCGGTCAGGATGATCTGGTTGTTGCGGGCGCCGCCGCCGCTGCCGACGACGCCCGACGCGCTGACCACGGTGCCGCCGTTGGAGACGATCAGCGTGTTGAATTCCGGCGCCGTGCCCGCCCCGCCCACGGTGAAGGAGAGGACGTTGGACCAAACTGATCCGCTCCCCGAGACGAGGGCGGAGTTGTAGCTGCCCACGCTGCCGATCAGGGCGTTGGTGCTGAACACGAATCCGCCGTCGGCCACCGTCACCGAGTTGCTCTTGGATTCCGCCGCGGTCGCGCCGACGGTGAGGTCTCCGAGATTTACCCACCTCGAGCCGGTATTGGTCACAAAGGCCGCGTTGCGAGCGCCGCCGCCCGTGCCGAGCGTCCCCGTGGTGTTGGTGACCGCGCCGCCGTTGGAAATTACGAGCCGGTTGTTCGTCGCAGAGGCCCCGCTGCCGACGGTGAACGGTCCGCCGAAGTTGGTGCTTATGGCGTTGAAAAGATAGTTGCTGTTGCTTTCGGCCCGGCAAGGGACGACGGCCAGAGCCAGCATCAGCCCCGCGATCCAGGGATGTTCGATGCGTTTCATGATCATCTCCATTTAGGAATCGGCTCTGGTCGCAAGGACCTTTTCGTTTCGCCGATCTTTCACTTCGCTCAACGCGTCTCTTCCCCCCTCCTCCTTTTCGAGGCGGCGCCAGTACCCGCCGTGGCCATGTCGTTCCATCGCGAACGCGTCAACGGGTTTCCACTCGCATTTCAATTCCATCCTGGCGGTCGGCGGAATCGGAACGAGCGCGCATCGGGTTTCGATCGAGACCGTTCGCAGGGACGGAGATCGCCCCTCCAACACGTCCACCAACGCGCAAACGGCCCTGCGCCCGATTTCTTCCGCCTCCAGAAACTGGGACCACTGAACCGCATTCGCCTCGACAAATTCCTGACGGGTAAAGGCGGTCGGCAACGGCACGATCAACAAATCACGCGGAGTCGAGCTCTTCAACTCGAGAGCCGCCGGCAGAAGCGTCGCCCCCCAATCCTGGCTGATGATCGCCGCGTTCTTCAACCCGACCTGCGCGAGGCGGGCGGCCGCGCCGGCGATCTGGTCCGCGTGGAGCGAACAGAGATGCAGCGCGTGGCGTCCGTCGCCGTATCGTTGGATGGCGGAGGAATAACCGCGGAACAGTTCCAGCCCCATATGGTAGCGCTCCGTCCGGCTGAGGTCCACATCCAACCATACCGGAGACCGTCCGTTTTTCAGGAGTTCGCGCGTGATCTCAAAACCGAGACGCTCGCCGTCGAGACGAAACTGCGGGACGTCCAAGGGAAGCGGACAGGTGCCCGTCACCACGTAGAGAACTCCCTGATCTTCCAGGAAACGGAGGTGATGCTCGCGGATCGCGCCGTCGAGCAGCACGGCGTCCACAGACCTCCGTCGGAGCATCTCCGGCGTCCGCCCCTGGACCAAATCGGTGCTGGAAAACTCTCCGATGAGCAGTTCGAAGCCCGCAAGGTTCGCCGCGCGCTGGATCCCCGAGGTCAGCCTCTGGCTGTAGGCGGTCGCGCTATTGCGCGGATCCACATAAAACAGGCCGAGACGGTGGCGCAGGCGGCGGGGCGCGCGCTGACGCGGAGCGAGAAAGGTGCCGCGCCCATGGGCGCGATGGATGATCCCGTCGCGGCAGAGCTCGTCGTTGGCGAGGCGCACCGTGCTGTAGGCCACGCGCAGCGCGACCGCCAACTCCCGCTCGGAAGGCAGCGGATCGCCCGGGCGCAGCTTCCGCGCGCGAATCAGCCGTCGGATATCGGCGGCCACCTGATGATGTCGAGCCATGAATAAAGTGCGTGGTGCACTGCGCAGTAAAAACGCGACGGGAGGGGAACGCAAGCTTTTTCGCGTTTTTTCAACGCGCTCTCTTCGCCTCGACGCAAAGACTCGCGACGCGCGATCAGGCCTTGCCTTCGATGAAGGCGTAACAAAGCAGGTGGAGGACATGCATCTGCGCGTCCTCGGCGCGTCCGTAGTGGGTCGCCTCCACGCGGATCACGCGCTGCGCCAGGCGCGCCATGCGACTCTCCGTCTTGCCCCCCACGAGCGCGAGGGTGATCAGGCCCGCGGCGTTCGCCCACTCGAAAGCCTTGACGAGGTTCGGCGAGTTGCCGCTCACGCTGACCCCGAGGAGGAGATCGCCCGGTCTGGCGTAGTTTTTGAGCTGCTCGGAAAAAACGTCCTCATACCCCACATCGTTCGCCAGCGCCGTCAGCCAGGGAACGTTGTCGTTGAGGGAAAACACCCGAAAACGCGGCGGACCGCCGGGCGCGTCCACCGCCTTCGCGGCGCCCGCGCCGAGGCCCGAGGCGCCCTTGCCGAGATCCACCGCGAAATGGGAGGCGTTCGCGGCGCTGCCGCCGTTGCCGCAAACAAAAATTCCGCGCCCCTCCTTCCGCGCGACGCGCAGAAGCTCGATCCACGCGGCGATCTCTTCCACGGGCAGGACGGAGGTCGCGCGCGTCTGATCCTTCAGGTACTCGGAAATCCAATTCTTCATGGGCGAGACCGTAGCAGGCGAAATCCCGACGCGCAACGCTTCGCGCTTGCGCGAGGATTAGAGTCCATCCCAAATCCACGGATCAGCTCCATTTTCAGAGAGCTTCCTTCCTCATCATCCATGGAGGACCGGGTGGGTGCGGCGTGTCGAGATTCCGGACT
>JABWAM010000346.1 GCA_013360985.1 Verrucomicrobiia bacterium
CTCACCGCCAGGTTGAAAGTCAGTCCCGCCAGCACGGCGCGGCGGGCGATCTTCCAGCGCCCGCGTCCGCTCATCGCCAGGGCGACAACCAGCAGCGCGGCCAGCAGCCACGGCGCATGAATGAAGGTCACGGCGACCACCGCCGCGAGGTAGGCCAGCAGCCAGTGCGTCGCCTTCACGCCGCGCACCATTTTCTTGCCCGAGCGAAGCGCCACACCAGCACCGTCAGCACCGCCTCGCCGGCGCCGATGAAGAGATGCGGCACCAGCACCGCCGGCAGCGTGATGGCGAAGCCGAAGGGAAAGAACAGCGGCGTGCCGTCCTCCTTGTGGGCGATCAGCGGCTGCAGCCCGAGCGCCAGGGCGACGAGGAAGCCGGGCAGCACGACCGAAACCCAGGCGGCGACGGCCACCGCCGCCGTCTCGTTCAGCCGCCGCAGCAACGCCGCGCAGAAGTTGGGTCGCGCGGAAGGCGCCAGCTTTTCCAACGACGGCGCCAAACGCTTTTCCCAGAGTTCGTTTCTCCAGTAGCGGTGGTACGCCTTCACGTCTTCCGCCGCCGAACCGAACGCGGAGAGATACTGTTCCTCCCAGCGTTCGAAGGGTTGGGAAGGATCGGACATTGTTTTGGCGAGGACGTAGTTGAACAGGCCGGTCGTCGGCCAGTTCCGCTTGATGCTGTCGAAGTCTGCGGCGACGCAGCCGTATTTCACGGCGAGTTGAAAGACGTCGAACATCTGCTTTTCGTGTCCGAGCGGCAGCGGAAGCGTGGCGTAGTACCAGTGCAGATTGGGGCGGATCACCATTGCCGTGGCGCCGGCGGCGCGCCATTCGTCGAACCATCGCGCCAACTCGCGCAGGTCGAACGCGGTGGGCGCGACCGCGATGACCACGTTCGGATCGAGTTTCTCCCTCCGCGGAGGTTGCTCGGCATGCGCGTAGGCGTACATCGTGACGACCGCGTCTGGGCGGAGCTTGCGCGCCGCGCGGGCTGTCTGATTCGCGAACCAGACGTAACGATCGGTGAGATGCGCGCCGAAGCGTTCTCCGGTCTTTGGGGCATCCAGTTGCCGGCAGTTCGCGCACCGGCAAAATCCATAAGGCATGTCGTTCTCGCAGGCGTTGAGAAAACGGGTGGCGGCGGCTTTCGGACGCCAATCCTGGAGGATCTGCTCGACGACTTTGGGGTTGCTCACGCAAAGCTTGACGAAGCTGCGCTCGCGAACGGTGAAGGGAGCGTCCGCCGTCCTTGCCTCCACCGGCCTCGGATCGGGCGTCGGCTCGCGTTTGCCGAGGTGGGTCAGCGCGAAGTAATCGGGATGCGTCGCGTGGAAACGGTCCCACCATTTGGTGAAGGCATGCCCATAGTTCGGGTAGTCGACTCCTCCCATCCGCATCCTCTGTTGCCAGAGCCTCCCCTCATGCGCGTCCTGATTCTGTTCTTCCAGCGATCTGCGAAAGCCGTCGAAAAGCGCGAGGTCTCCCGTGATGTTCAGCGTCGGCAGCGCCGCCATGGGACGATCGCGAAGGCGAATCTTTCGCAGCTTCATCTCGGGGACCCATCGACGCCGGCCGGCGGTGAGCGTCAGGGAAGCCTGCGTGGGAGCCACCACGCCGAAATCGCCCGGCTCGATCCAGCGCACGCCGAGTTCCTCCTCGAGAAATCCGTAGACGGCGTCCTGCGTTCCCGAGCGTCCGCGCCCGTCGTTGCCCCAGAGCCACGCGCCGCGCGGAGTGATCTCCCACCGCGCTTCTTCCGGCGCGAGCGGACGCGCGTCTCCAGGGGCGGGGACGCCGAGAAAGAAGGGATAGCCGCTTCCCGCGCCGGCGGCGGCGGCGTTGGTCACGGCGACGGGTTGGCCGGTGACGAGGCGCAGATGTTGTTGCAGCTCCCGCGCCGCCGTCTCGGTCACGGCGTTCGTTTCGGCGGGGAGAACGACGAGGCAATCCCTCCCTGCGATCTCGATCCGCTCTCCGCGCGCGGCAGGAGCCGCCAGAGCCAGGAGAAGCAGCAGGAAAACCGACGCGAGGATTTTCATGGGGCGCTGGGCGCTTGCCCGCAGGTTCCCCACCTTCCCGATAGGGAACCCTGCGCCCCGAAACGTCTTGGGAATCAGACACTTTTGGTCTTTCGGTGGAAATTTCATCGTGGAGTATGAAGGATCCAGGCTTGGACGCATGGGCTCAAGCGCGGACGCCGCAGGCGGCGGCGTCGGCGCATGGCGGTTCCTCCGCGAGCTTCGCGGGGCGCCATGCCGCGCAGGCCGCGGCGACGAG
>JABWAM010000347.1 GCA_013360985.1 Verrucomicrobiia bacterium
GTCGTCCCGGGCCACGGAGGTGATCACGACGTGCCGCAGCCGAAGGCGCGCGCAGGCTTCGGCGAGGGCCGCAGGCTCTTCCTCGCGCGGCGGAAGGGGGCGCCCGCGAGCGACGCTGCAGAAGCGGCAGGATCGCGTGCAGAGGTCCCCGAGGATCATGAAGGTTGCCGTTCGACGCCCGAAGCATTCATGGATGTTGGGACAGCGCGCCTCGACGCAGACCGTGGGCAGTTTCAATTCCGCGAGGACCGCGCGCACCTCCGCGGCGTCGCCCGCCGGCGGGATCGGCCGCCGCAGCCACGGAGGCATCCGCGGACGGGGAGGGAGAGGCGCCGATTGTCGAGCGACATTTGCCGTCGGAGGGGAAGATGCGCGCGTGTTGCGATGGGGAAAACCTCCGATGCTCTGCACGTGGCGAGAGACGAGAGGAGCCCCCGGGAGCGTTTCGTGGCGGCGCGGCGGATCGGGCGGCGCGCCCGCGGGAGGTTCCGTTATTTCGAGATCCAACTCCAGCGCTTTGGCGAGGTTCGCGGCCAAGACCGGCTTGGCTTCCTCGACGCGGAGATCGCAGCCGAGGCATCGCGCAAGACTGGTCACGCCCTTGTCCTCGATGCCGCAGGGAATGAACCATCGGAAGGCATCAAGACTCGGGTTCACGTTCAAGGCGAGGCCGTGCCAGGCGATCCAATGACTCACCGCCACGCCAATGGCGGCGATTTTTTCTCCGTTTACCCAGACTCCCGTGAGGCCGGGGAGGCGCTGCGCGCAAACGCCGAATTGGGCGAGGGTGGCGATCACGGCCTCTTCCATTCCGCGGATGTGCGCGCGGAGGGAACGCTTTTCCGAGAGACGAAGAATCGGGTACGCCGCGATCTGGCCGGGGCCGTGCCAGGTCATCGCTCCGCCGCGCGCGCTCGCGTGGAGTTCGACGCCGCGCGCGCGAAGCTGCTCCGCTTTCACCAAGAAGTGCTCGGCGCGCGTCCTCCGCCCGAGAGTGATCACCGGAGGATCATGCTCGACAAGCACGAGGTGCGCGGGCCCTTCAGGGCGCATCCGCACCTGCTCACGGAGTTGTTCCTGGAGCGCGAGGGTCGGCAGATAGGGATGCCGCCCGAGATTGTGGAGACGCGTTCTCATGCCTGTCTGTGCGCGTGGAGAACGGTCTTCCAGTTCCTCTTTGGGCGTCCGCGGCCAGGTAGGCGAATTTCCGGACGACGATCCTTCGGGAGAGAGACGGGCTTTCTCACTTCGAAGCGTGGAGGGGCAAACCGAGCCACGCCTCGGCCGCCTCGTGAAACGCCTCGGAGAACGTCGGGTGGCTATGGATCGTCGCGGCGACATCGGCCACTTGAAGGCGGTGGCGAAGGGCGAGCGCCGCCTCCTGGATCAGTTCCGTGGCATGCCGTCCGACGATGGTCGCTCCGAGCAGACGTCCGTCGTGCGCGCCGACGAGGCGCACCCAGCCATCGGTTTCGCCGCAGGCGCGACCCATGCCGCTGGCGAGGTAGGGGAACGAAGCGATGCGGGCGCCTTCCCCGGCGTTTTCGCGCGTGACGCCGACCGAGGCGACTTCGGGATGCGTGTAGACGCCAATGGGAACAACCGTCCGGTCGTCCTCGGCGGGGAAACCCGTCGCGCCATCGGCCGCGACGATCCCCATCCGTTGGGCGAGATGCGCGAAATGCCGTTTCTCCGCGACATCGCCGACCGCATACACGTTGGGCACGTTCGTGCGGCATGCCGCATCCACGGGGATAATGCCTTCGGTGACGCGAACGCCGGCGGCTTCGAGACCGAGGTCTTCGACATTCGGAACGCGCCCCACGGCGACGATCACGCGCGCGGCCTCAACCAGAGGCCCGTGATCGAGGAGGCAGGAGATCGCGAGATCGGAACAGGCGACTTCGGCGACCATCTTGCCCGTGAATACCGAGACGCCGCGGCGCGCAAGGCTGCGGGTCACGGCTTGCGAGACCTCCTCCTCGAATCCCGCCAACAGGCGCGGGAGGCGTTCGACAATCGTTGTCGGGATTCCGAGCTCCGAGTATACGGTGGCCAACTCGCAGCCGATCACGCCGCCGCCCACGATGAGAACGCTGAGCGGGAGGCTTTCCGCCTTCGTCGCTTCCTCGCTCGTCTGAATGCGCGGATCGCTCCAGGGGAAAAGGCCGGGGCGCGCCGGACGCGCGCCGGTGGCAAGGATGACGGACCTGGCTTCGACGCGCGTCGCGCCGTCGGCGGTCTCGACGAGAAGCGCGCCGGCGCCCGCGAGTC
>JABWAM010000348.1 GCA_013360985.1 Verrucomicrobiia bacterium
CCCCGGCGCGCGCGACCGCCGCGGCGAACCGGCGGCAACGCTCCTCGGCGGGGCGGCGAAATCCGACTCCTTCGACCGCGTTGAAGGGGATCAGGTTCACCTTGGCGCGCGCGCGGCGCGCGAGCGCCGCGAGGCGCGGCGCGTCCTCCGCGGCGTCATTCACGTCCGCCAACAAGATGTACTCGAAGGTGATCATCCGTCCCTTGACCCGCTGATAGACTTCGCAGGCCTTCATGAGGCGCGCCAAAGGGTAGCGGCGGTTCACCGGCATGATGCGGTCCCGCACTTCGTCGCGCGCCCCGTGGAGCGAGACGGCGAGGCGCACTTGGAGATCCTCCGCCGCGAGCCGCTCGATTTCCGGCGCCAAACCGCTCGTCGAAAGGGTGACTTTGCGCGCCCCAAGACCGATTCCCCACGGCGCGTTCAGAATGCGAAGCGCGCGCAGGACGTTCGCGTAGTTCGCCAACGGTTCTCCCATCCCCATGAAGACCAGGTTATTGACGCGCCGTTTCCCTTCCCGTTCGGCGAGGAGGAGTTGGCCGACGATCTCCGACGGCGCCAGGTTCCTCCGAAAGCCCGCCATCCCGCTCGCGCAAAAGCGGCAGCCGTAGGCGCAGCCCACCTGCGTGGAAACGCAGAGCGTCAGGCGGTCCGCGCGTTCCCCGTAAAGACCCGGCGACGCGGGGATCCGCACCGTCTCGATCAGATGACCATCCGCGAGACGGAGAAGAAATTTCCGCGCATGGTCGGCCGCGCCCTGAGTCCGGACGACCGTCGGAAGCGAGACTCCGGCGCGCTCTGCGAGGCGCGCGCGAAATTCTTGGGGCAGATTCGTCATCGCGGCAACGGCGTCGACGCGCGCGGCGTAAAGCCAGTGGAGGACCTGGCGCGCGCGAAATGCGGGCTGGCCGAGATCCCGGCATAAGGCCGCGATCTCGGCGTCATCGAGGTCGCGCAGATCGGGGGGAGGAAGGGCGGCCATGGCTACCCCGTCTGCGCCTTGGCGTCGTGAAGCATCGCGTCGAGTTCGAGGACGAGACGGCTCGACGCGAAGAAACCGAACGGATCCTCCCCCGGCGGAGGGGCTGCGATCGCCGCGGCGAACGCCTCGAGCGCCTCGCGATGCCCCTTGCCGAAAAATCTTTTTTTCGCGCGAACGACGTCCCTCCGGCGAACCTCAAGATCCGTGAAGTCGCTCAGAATCCACGAGGCATCGCCGCACGCGACCTCCACCCGTTCCTTCCACGCCTCCGCCTCCCTCCGCGGACCGGCGGCAAGAAGCGCCCGACTGCCGTCCGCGAAGCGCAACTGAAGGACGGCGGCGCCCTCCTCGTCCCACGCGCGCGAACGCTCGACGACAGGCGCTCCGACCAACCAACAGATCCAATCCACCGCGTGGCACGCCTCTCCGACAAAACGTCCTCCGTGCTTCGAGAGCCCCGCCCACTCGCCGAGCGGCAGAGGCTCCTGGCGAAAGACGTAGCGGAGATTCAGCGGCCCGCTTCGTCCCGCGAGATCCGAAGCGATCCGCAGCGACGCGGGCGCGAAACGGCGATTGAAACCGACGAAGAGCACTCGTCCCGCCGCAGCGCGCGCGGCGCCTTCGATCCGCGCGACTTCCGCGAGGCTCAACGCAAGCGGTTTTTCGACGAAGACGTTCTTTCGCGCGCCCAGGGCCTTCTCCACGATTTCGGCGTGCCCCGCATGCGGGGTAGCGACCACCAGCGCGTCCACTTCCGGATCTTTCAGAACGCGATCGAGGTCGCAGGTCGCGCGCGGGCATCCGAAGCGTTCGGCCGCCTCGCGCGCGGCGAGGGGTGAATGGCCCACGATCCAGCGGAGGCGATAGCGCGCGCGCAACGCGTTCAAATTGGGGAGATGGACTTCGCGCGCGAAACGTCCCGGACCCACGAGCGCCGCGCCGAGCGCACCCGGAGCGCCCGCCGTTTCCGGAAGGACCACAAACGGCCGCGCGGCCTCTCCTCCCGAGTATTCGTAAAAGGTCAATACCGCGCTGGAAGACGCGCGCGGCTCGCTTCCAAAAGGGATCACTTCGGGATCGAGATTTTTCGTGGAAATTTTCCCCTCGTCGAGCCAGCGGAGGAAGGTCTGAAGGTTTTCTTCCACGGTTCGCAGCCGCCCACCCGCAGCGCGGCTGGCCGCGAGACCGTCGGCGGCGTAGCGGTCCGCCCCGTAGCCTGCCGAAACGCGCAGATCCACCTCGCGCGCGTACGCCGATTCGCGAGGCCACGCGAGGGGGAACTCGCCCAC
>JABWAM010000046.1 GCA_013360985.1 Verrucomicrobiia bacterium
TCCGATATGCTTCAAAGGATTTCAGGCTCATCGCCCAAGCTTCCCAACTGCGCCGCTCCACGGCCACCTCCGGAGGTGGCCGTGGAGCACCTTCATCCCCGCTTGGTTCACGATCTTCAGCTTCCCCAAGGGGGGTCACGATGTACCTGTCGGTTCCCATCCGGCCGCGTTTTCCACGTTTTCATTTCGTCCAAAATCTGCCAGACTTGCAGGTTCCTCGCATGGCCCAGGAATGCATCAGCATCGGCGGCGCGCGGCAGCACAACCTCAAGAACCTCTCGCTGAGGATCCCGAGGAATCGTCTCGTGGTCGTGACCGGTTTGAGCGGGAGCGGGAAGTCGTCGCTCGCCTTCGACACGATCTTCGCCGAAGGACAGCGCAAATATGTGGAGAGCCTCTCCGCCTATGCGCGCCAGTTCCTCGATCAGATGCAAAAGCCGGACGTGGACTTTATCGAGGGCCTCTCGCCCGCGATCGCGATCGAGCAGCGTTCTTCGGGCGTCAACCCGCGCTCCACCATCGCGACGACCACCGAAATCTTCGATTTTTTGCGCCTCCTTTACGCCGCCATCGGCCAGCCGCATTGCCCGAAGTGCGGCAAGCCGATCCGTTCGCAAACGCCGCAGGACATTGTGGACCGCATTCTCGCCGACGGCGCGGGACGGCAGCTCATGCTCCTCGCCCCTCTCGTGCGCCGAAAGAGGGGCGAGTTCCACGAAGTTTTCGAGCGCGTCCGCAATCAGGGCTTCGTTCGCATCCGCGTGGACGGCGAGATCCACGAGATGGACCGCATCTTTGACCGCCTCGGGCCGACGCTGCGCCTCGACAAAACGCGCCATCACGACATCGAGGTGATCGTGGACCGCCTCCCGTGCGACGCGCGCTTTCGCTCGCGCGTCGCCGAGTCGGTGGATACCGCGCTCCAATGGGGCCAGGGAATCCTGTTCGCCCTGACCCGTCTCCCGCCGAAAGCGGGCGCGCCGGAGAACGGCGCGCCGTGGGACGAGGCGTTGCACTCGACGATGAACGCCTGCGTACCCTGCGGCGTCAGCCTCGGGGGGTTCACGCCGCGGCATTTCTCGTTCAACAGCCCCTACGGCGCGTGCCCCGCCTGCCACGGCATCGGCCAGGAGATGGTCTTCGATCCCGATCTTGTCGTGCCCGATCCCGAACGAAGCTTGAACGACGGCGCGGTCCAACCGTGGCGTCGCGGAGGACGCCGACTCATCGCCTACTATAAGTCGCTCCTGCGGAGCGTCGCCGCCCACCTGGGCGCCGACATGGACGCGCCCTGGAAGACCCTTCCCGAGGCAACGCGCACGGCGATCCTGGATGGAACGGGCGATGAGGAGGTTGTCTTCAAGACCTTTCGCAATGGGCAGCCCCACACGATCAAGAAACCGTTCGAAGGCGTCATCCCCCAGCTCCGGCGTTTGATCGGCGAAACCGCCAGCGAATTCACCAAGAAACGCCTGCGCGGATATCAGACGTTTCAGCATTGCGGCGCCTGCCGCGGAGCGCGCCTCAAGCGCGAAAGCCTTGCCGTGACCCTCGGCGAACGCTCCATCATCGAGATCTCGCGCCTCTCCGTGCGCGACGCGCTGCGCTTTTTCGCCAAACTCAACCTGGACGCTCAACAGCAATCCATCGCGCGCCAAGCGCTCCGAGAAGTCGTCTCTCGCCTCGAGTTCCTCGACGAGGTCGGGCTCGGCTACCTGACGCTCGATCGCGAAAGCGCAACGTTGTCGGGCGGCGAAGCCCAGCGCATCAAGCTCGCCACGCAGATCGGTTCTCGCCTCTCGGGCGTGATCTACGTCCTCGATGAACCCTCGATCGGACTGCACCAACGCGACAACCAACGCCTGATCGGCACCCTTCTCCGCCTGCGCGACCTGGGCAACACCGTGATCGTCGTCGAACACGACGAAGAAACGATCCGCGCCGCCGATCACGTGGTGGACCTCGGCCCCGGCGCCGGCGTCCGCGGCGGCGAACTCATCGCCCAGGGAACCGTCGCCGAGGTGATGGCCGCCCGCGATTCCCTCACGGGACGCTATCTCTCCGGCGAACTCGGACTCATCGCCCCGAAACGCCGCATCCCTCCCCGGAGCGAATGGCTCCGGGTCGTCGGCGCCCGCGAAAACAACCTCAAAGGGATCACCGCGGAGTTTCCGCTCGGCGTGTTCACCTGCGTCACCGGCGTCAGCGGCTCCGGCAAAAGCACGCTCGTGGACGACATCCTGCGGCGGGCGCTCCAGCGACGATTCCACGGCGCCAAGGAACGCCCCGGCCGTCATGAGCGCATCGAGGGAGTGGAGTTCCTCGACAAGGTGATCGTCATTGACCAGTCCCCGATCGGGCGGACGCCGCGCTCGAACCCGCTGACCTACACCGGCGCCTTCGGGCCAATTCGCGATCTCTTCGCCGCGCTGCCGGCCTCGAAGGTCCGCGGCTACGGACCCGGACGCTACAGCTTCAACGTGCGCGGCGGACGCTGCGAGCGCTGCGGCGGCGACGGCGTCCTCAAAATCGAGATGCATTTCCTTCCCGACGTCTATGTCGAGTGCGAGGCCTGCGGCGGCCGGCGCTACAATCGCGAGACGCTTGAGGTCACTTACAAGGGGCGCAACATCGCCGAAGTGCTCGATATGACGGTGGACGAAGGAGTCGATTTTTTTCGAAGCATTCCCTCGATCCGAGAGTCCCTGAGCGTTCTCGGCGAGGTGGGGCTCGGCTACCTCCGCCTCGGCCAGCAGGCGACCACGCTCTCCGGCGGCGAGGCCCAGCGTGTGAAGCTCGCCGCCGAACTCGCCCGCCGTTCGACCGGCCGCACGCTCTACATCCTGGATGAACCGACCACAGGTCTCCATTTCGCGGATGTCGAAAAGCTGCTCGAGGTCTTGTTGCGCCTGCGCGCGAGCGGCAATACGCTTTTGATCATCGAACACAACCTCGACGTGATTCAGTCCGCCGATTGGATTATTGACCTCGGCCCCGAAGGGGGCGAAGAGGGGGGGCGCATCGTCGTCGCCGGCCCGCCCGACGTCGTGGCAGGCTGTTCCCATTCTCATACGGGGCGCTCTCTCGCTCCGAGACTGAGGCGCGGCGCCGAAACGCCTGCGCGCGCGGAGCGCGACCTCGCATGAAACCGACCCCCCTCCTCTTCCTCCTCCTCCTCACGCTGACCGCGTGGGCGACGGAGACGCGCGGCGAGCTTTCCCGCGAAGAGAAACGGCTCCTTTCCTTTGGAAAAAAGGCGTTGGAAGATCGCCTCAACGAGGTGGCTGCCGCACAGTTCGAAAAACTCCTCACTCAGTTTCCCCGCTCGGAGGCACGCGACGAGGCCTCCTGGCTGCTCGCCCGCGCGCGCCTCAACGACGGCGACTGGCAGAGCGCCCAGATCGCGATCGAGGCGATCCTCCCTTCCGCGAGTGTCGAGTGGCAGGACGGCCTCGATCTCCTCCTGGGCGAGGCTCAACTCCGCGGCGGCCTCGGCGAAGCCGCCGAAAAGACGTTCGACACCCTCATCCGCAACCATCCGAAAAGCCGTTATCACGCCGATGCGCGCTACGGAATGGCGCGCGCCTTGGCGCTGCGACGCAAGTTCGACGCGGCTCAGGAGATTCTCCGTGCGCTGCAAAAGGACGCGCGGAAAGAAATCGCGTCGCAGGCCGCGCTCTCCCTCGGGGCCTGCCTCGCCCAGCAGAAAAAATACGACGAGGCCGCCCAGATCCTCACCCGCCTCGCCAAGGAAGAAGCGAAAAGTGGAATCGGGTTCCAGGCCCAACTCGCGCTCGGCGAGGTAGACCTCGAACGCAAACTCACCGAGTCGGCGAAGGCGCGCTTCGAATCCATCGTCAAGTCCGATCACCCCGAGGCCCGCGGGATCGCTCCGGCGGCCCGCCTGCGTCTCGGCGAGATTGAGGCCGCCTCGGGCAACTGGTCCGGCGCCGCGGCGCAATACGAGCACGCTTTTCGCACAAGCACCGACGCCTCCTTCCGCCTCCGCTGCGTGGACGCCCTGACCCAGGCCTACCTGAAGCTCGACAAACCGCGCGCGCTCGCGGATCGCCTCGGCGAGTGGGCCTCCGAAGCGAAAGGCACGCCTTTCGGCGAAGCCTTGCTGCTCCAGATCGGCGCGCTCTGGAAACGCGCCGAACGCCGCGATCAAGCGATCCAAGCCTTCCAGGATTTCTTCGAAAAATATCCCGACGGCGCGTGGAACGATCGCGCCCACCTCCAACTCGGCTGGGTCTTTCTCGACGACAAAAAATACGACTCGGCCGCCGGCGAGTTCCAGAAAGCCGCCGACCGCGCCCGCGATCCGTCGGTTCAGGTGGAGGCATTTCTGAAACTCGGCGATGCCAATCTCGAACGTCAACAGTTCGAGCCCGCCGCCGCCGCCTACGCGAAGGCCGCCCAGGTCAAAGGCGCCGCTCCATCCGCCGTCGAGCAGGCGCTCTACCAGGGCGCTCACGCCTGGCTCCGCGCCGGAAAACCCGCGGAAGTCGCCCGCCTCCAGGCCGCGTACACCGCCGCCTTCCCTTCGGGACGCTTCGGCGCCGAGTTCCTTTTGCTCTCCGCGGAAGCGGCGCGGCGGCAAGGGCAACCCGCGAAAGCCGCCGAGGCGCTGCGCGCGCTCCTGGAGCAGTTCCCCTCCTCTCCCCTCGTCCCACGCGCCTGGCTCGATTCCGCAGAAACCTTGCTCGCCGCCGGCCGCGCGAAGGAAGGCGCCGAAACCGCCGCCGCCTTTCTCGAAAAGTTTCCGAAGCACGACCTCGCCCCGCGCGCCATGCTCGCGCGCGCATGGTGCGTCGAGCGCGGGGATTCCGCCGAGAAGGCCGTGCCGGAGTTCGAGGCGGTCGGGAAGGCCTTCCCGCGATCCCCCAGTGCCGTCGAAGCGCTTTTCTGGCTGGGCGCCCATTACGACCGCCTCCGCAACTACGCCAAGGCGCAGGAGGAATTCGAAATCCTCCGCAAAACCGCTCCGACGCACCCCTTGGCGCCCGAGGCGACCTACTTCGCCGCGCGCGCGGCCTACCGCCTCGGGCAGCGGCAGGAGGACGCTCGACGCCTGATCGAAGCGCTCGTCAAAGAGTATCCCGACTCCCCTTGGGTCCCCGAGGCCTGGTTTCTCTATGGCGACATCCTCGCGGAGCGCGGCAAATTCCAGGAAGCCTTGAAAGTCTTTGAAGATCTCGTGAAACCCGTCGAGCCCGGAAAACCTCAGCCCGCACCCGAGCGCGTCCTCGAAGCGCAGGGACGCCGCGGCCAGTGCCTCCGCCAACTCAAACGCCACGAAGAAGCCCTCGCGGCCTTCAAGGCCATCCTCGATTCCCCAAAGGCCGACGCCGCGCTCCGCCATCAGGCCCTCGTCGAAATGGGGAAGACCTATGAATCTACGGGCGCCCTCACAAAAGCGCTCGAAAACTATCTCGCGCCACTCTATGAGAAACCCCTCTCCAGCGGCGCTCCCGAGGGACGCGAGTTCTATTGGATCTGTCGCGGAGGGCTCGAAGCCGAGCGGCTCCTCGAATCCCAGAAAGACTGGCGGGGTGCGGCGCGCGTGCTGCGACGCCTGATCGAAACAAAGCTGCCCTGCCGATCCGAAGCCGAGGAGCGCCTGCGGCGTCTCCAAGCCGAGCACGCGGGCGCCAACTAATTTCTCTCATGACTTCCCCCTTCGCATATTGGCAAGGACGCCGCGTCGTCGTCACCGGCGCCGCCGGCCTCGTCGGATCCCACCTCTGCGACCTTCTCGTCGAAGCCGGCGCGCGCGTGCTCGCCGTGGACGACCTTTCGAAAGGCATCCTGGAACGCCTCACTCATCTGGAAGGCCGCATCCAATTCGCCAAGGCCGACCTCTGCGCGCCGAATGCGGCGCGGGACCTCTTCCGCGGTCAGGAGATCGTCCTCCACCTCGCCTCGCGCGCGTACGGCATCGCCTACAGCGCCGATCATCACGACGAGATGTACCGCTTCAACGTAGACCTCAATCGCAAGGTCCTCGACGCCTGCGCGGCAGCGCGCGTCGCGCGCGTCCTTGCCGTCAGCACCTCCTGCGTCTATCCCGACGACGCCCCCTGCCCCACCCCCGAACTGCCGGTGAACACCGGCGAACCCGAAAAGGCCAACCGCGGCTACGGCCAGGCCAAGCGCGAACTCGAAATCGACGCCGCGCGCCTCGCGCGGGAGACCGGCATCGCCGTCGCGATCGTTCGTCCTGTCAACGCCTACTCGGGGCGCTACAAGTGGGAGGGGAACTACAGCCACGTCATCCCGATGCTCGTGAAGCGCATCATGGATGGCGACGACCCCCTCGTGATCTGGGGTTCGGGACGGCAACGGCGCAACTTCCTTCACGCCGTGGACTTCGGGCGGTGCTTCCTCGCCGTCACCGAGCATTACGCGACGGCCGATCCCGTGAACGTCGGTTACGAGGAGACCGTGACGATGGAGGAACTCGCGCGGGCGATCGGCGACGCCGCAGGCCGCCGGCCCGCGATCCGTTTCGACCCCAGCAAGCCCGAGGGACGCCTCGTGAAGAGCGCCGATTCCACAAAGCTCCGCCGCGTCACGGGCGGGATGACCCCCAGCGTCCCGCTCGCCGCGGGGCTCCGCGAGATGATCGAATGGTATCATCGCTCGTTTTCTCAAAAGGACACGCGATGATCCGACGGAGAGCTTTCCTCGCGGTCGGGATGGTCTTTCTGGGCGCCGCCGCTCCGCTGTTCGCCGCGGGCGATGCGGCGCATACCAAGGAGGCCTTGCCGAACCGGACGGTCGCCGTCGTGGTCGCCGCCGCCTTCGCCGCCGCCGCCTGGAGGTTCCGGAGCCAAATCCTCGCCTTTCTCAAAGAGGCCGTCGCGATCGCGAATTTTTCCGACCGCATCCGCCGCGCGAGCTTCTGGCTCTCCCTCCTCCTCTTCGGCAGCATCGCGCTCCTTTTCCACCAAGCGGGCAACAGCACCTGGGCGACCAAGTTCGGCGCTTCCCTTTTCAAGTGGCTGTGGATGGCGTGGAACGATCCGATCTACGACAGCTCCCATGGCCCGCTCGTCCCTGTGATCTCGCTCGGCCTCCTCTGGTGGAACCGCAAAGCGATCCTCGCCTGCCCGACGGCGCCCGATGGGCGCGGCCTCGCGGTCGCCGTCCTCGCCCTCGTTTTTCATTGGATGGGCATGCGCGGCCAAATCCCGAGGGCGAGCGTCCTCGCCCTGATCCTCCTGCTCTGGTCGCTCGTCTGGTGCTTCCAGGGGCTGCCGCGCGCGCGCGCGATGGCTTTCCCGATCGCCTTTTTGGTCTTCATCATCCCCATGAACTTCCTCGAAACGCTCGTCGCCTTTCCGATGCGCCTGATGGTGACGATCGTCTCCACGAAGATCGGGCAGACCCTGGGCATCGCCGTGATGCGCGACGGCACGCGCATCTTCGATCCGACGGGCGCCTACCAGTACGACGTCGCGCCCGCTTGCAGCGGGATCCGTTCGCTCACCGCGATCGTCATGCTCTCGCTGATCTACGGATATGTCACCCAACGCGGCGCGTGGAAGAAAGCCATCCTCTGCCTCTCAGGGCTTCCGCTCGCCGTCGCCGGCAACATCGTCCGCATCACCTCGATCATCGTCGCGGCCCAATGCTTCGGCCAGGAGGCGGGCAACATCGTTCATGAATGGTTCGGATTCCTCATCTTTCTGGTGGTCGTCCTCCTCCTCGTCGGCGTGAGCCGCCTGATCAACGCCGATTACGCCGTTCTCCGCCGACGATGGAAGACTTTTCTTCCGCGCGACGCGCGCGCGACGGCGACCAAACCGCTTTCCGCTCCATGAACCCCCCGCGCGCCGGCATCGCCCGTTCGTTCGGGATCCCCGCGACGCTCATCGCGCTGGTCCTCCTCGCCCTCGTCATCACGCGGAAGACCACCGACGTCCACGCCGAAGCGACGGCGGGAATCTCGATGCAGCTTCCCGCCCGCATCGGCGAATGGGTGGGCGCCGACGCCCCGGTGGCCCAGATCGAACGCGACTACCTCGGCCCCGACACCGAGTTCGCCCGGAAGATCTACCGCGATTCGAAAGGCCGCGAAATTTTCCTCGGTCTGGTCCTCAGCGGACGCGACCGCTCCAGCATCCACGCCGCCGAAGCCTGCCTCGTCGGCCAAGGCTGGACGATCCGCGAAGGCGGCATCTTCCGCGTGCCGATGGACTCTCCGAAGCCGTATGCGCTCGACATGATGCGCCTGGTCATCACCCGCTCGGCGCGCGCGCCGGACGGGCGAACGGTCTCCGCCCGCAACTGGTATTACTATTGGTTTGTCGGGAAAAACCGCCTCACGCCACGGCATCTCAACCGCATCCTCTGGACAGCCTTCGACCGCATCTTCTCCAATGTTCACCATCGTTGGGCGTACGTGGCCCTCATCGTCAATCCTCCACCCGGCCGCGAGAAAGAAACCGAGGAGATGGTCAGGGATTTCGTGCGCGCGGCCGTTCCTCTCTTCCAAAAGACGACGGGCTGACCTCCATGCTCTCTCAGCAACGCGAAATTCGGAGCTTGACCGCCCAACTCGCCGACAGCCTGCTGCTCGGCTTCGCGCTCTGGATCAGCCATGCCATACGCTTTTACGCGGGCCTGGCGCCGGCATGGCCTCTTGCCCGGATCGGAACGTTCGAGTCCTTTATCCCCCTCTTCGCCTTCGTGGTGATCCTCGGGCCGCTCGTTTTGGATGCGTGCGGGGTCTACCGCCGCGATCTGATGGAGCCGCCCTCCGCTTTCCTGTTCCGTCTCGCGCGGGCCATGTTCCTCCTCCTGCTGATGAGCGCGCTGCTGATCTTCATGTTCAAGATCGGGGATCTCGCGCGCGGCGTCGTGCTGCTCTTCACCCTCTTCGGCTTCCTGCTCGTCGCGCTCCGCCATTTCCTTCTCCGCAACACCCTCGATTTCTTCTTCCAAGGCAGGCCGCGCCCCTCCTCGGTCCTCCTCGTCGGCGCCGCGCCGCACCTCGCCCTCCTGCGCGACCAGATCGCCCGTCAGAGCGAGATGAATCTTGTCGTCGCCGGCGAGGTCTCCGCCTTGGAGAACCTCGAGGCGGCCGTCTCGGATTGGCTCCACCGCGAGCCAATTGCCGCTGTGATTTTTCGCGTTCCGCACTCGGCCTTCGAGGGCGTGCAGAAGGCGGTCGCCGTTTGCGAAACTCAGGGCGTCGAGGCCTGGCTCCTCAGCGACGCCCTCAAGTCGCAGATCTTCACGATGAAGTTCCAGAAGATGCTCGGTCATCCGACGATCCTCTTCCTCGCGCGGCAGCCGCCTCTCTGGCAGTATGTCGCCAAACGCCTCCTCGACCTCGCGGTCGCGACCATCGGCCTGGCGCTCCTCGCCCCTCTCGCAGCGCTCATCGCCCTCGTCATCCGCGTCGAATCCCGCGGCCCGATCTTTTTCGTCCAGGAACGCAGCGGCCTGCGCGGGCGCGTCTTTCGGATGATCAAGTTCCGCAGCATGATCTCCAACGCCGACATGCTCCACTCCGAACTCGTGGCCTACAACGAGATGAGCGGCCCCGTCTTCAAGATGGACAAGGACCCGAGGGTCACGCGCGTCGGCGTCTTGCTGCGCCGAACAAGTCTCGACGAACTCCCTCAGCTCTGGAATGTTTTCAAAGGCGACATGAGCCTCGTTGGACCGCGCCCGCTGCCGGTCTACGAGACCCGCCAAATCTCCAAACTCCACCACCGCCGCCGCCTCAGCGTGAAACCCGGCCTCACCTGCCTCTGGCAAATTAGTGGACGCAACCGCATCCATAGCTTCGACGAATGGGCCCGCCTCGATCTCGAGTACGTGGACCACTGGAGCTTTTGGCTCGACCTCAAGATCCTTCTCAAAACGATTCCCGTCGTCCTCCTGGGCGCCGGTGCCCGCTGACCCTCCTCGCTCTCCTCCATGACCGCTTCCTCCTCCCGATCCTCCCATCCTGTCTCCCTCGTCACCGGCGGCGCCGGCTTCCTCGGCTCCCACCTCTGCGACCGCCTGCTCGCCGAAGGCCACGTCGTCGTCGCCCTCGACAACCTTGTCACGGGCAACATCGAAAACATCGCCCACCTCGCGGGCAACGACTGCTTCCGCTTCATCCATCAGGACGTCACCGAATACCTCTTCTACCCCGGCCCCGTGGACTTCATCTTCCACTTCGCCTCTCCCGCCAGCCCGATTGACTACCTCGAACTCCCCATCCAGACGCTGAAAGTCGGTTCGCTCGGCACGCACAAGGCCCTCGGCCTCGCGCGCGCCAAGAATTCCCGTTTCATCCTCGCCTCCACGTCCGAGGTCTATGGCGACCCGCTCATCCATCCCCAGACGGAAAACTATTGGGGCAACGTGAACCCGATCGGCCCGCGCGGCGTGTACGACGAAGCCAAGCGTTTCGCCGAAGCGATGGCCTTCGCCTATCACCGGACCCACGGCGTGGACGTCAAAGTCGTCCGCATTTTCAATACCTACGGCCCGCGGATGCGCCTGCGCGACGGGCGGGTGGTCCCCGCCTTCATCGGCCAGGCGCTCCGCGGCGAGCCGCTCACCGTCTTCGGAAACGGCGCCCAAACCCGCAGCTTTTGTTACGTCAGCGACCTCATTGACGGCATCTACCGTCTCGCCGTCTCGCCGCATCACGGCCCCGTGAACATCGGCAATCCGACGGAGCTCACCGTGCGCCAGTTCGCGCAGGAAATCCTCCGCGCCACCGGCAGCCGCAGCGCCATCGTCGAGAAGCCGCTCCCTGTGGACGACCCCAAGCAACGCCGCCCCGACATCCGCCTCGCCGGCGAACTCCTCGGCTGGCAGCCTCGCGTCCCGCTCGCCGAAGGGCTCGCGAAAACCATCGCCTTCTTCAAAGACAAGGTCTGATCCGCTCATGCGCCGCCGCTTCGCCTTCTTCCTCCTGCTCGCGCTCCTGTTCGGGAATTTCGTTCTCGGCCTGCAGCGCCAGACGCTTTCCGCTGCTTCCGCGGAAGAAAAAACTCGGGAATCCGCCTATCGCAACATCGAACTCTTCACGAGCGTGATGGAAATCATCCGCAAAGATTACGTGGACGATTCCAAGTTGAGCTATCAAGACCTCACCTATAGCGCGCTGAAGGGCATGCTGAGCGGACTCGATCCCCATAGCCAGTTCATGGAGCCCTCGAGCTACGAAGAGATGAAACAGGAGACCGGCGGCCAGTTCGGCGGCATCGGCGTCGTCGTCGGGATGAAGGACGGCGTGCTCACCATCATTTCGCCGATCGAGGATACCCCGGGCTTCAAGGCCGGGCTGCTCCCCAACGACAAGATCATTCGCATCGAAGGCAAATCCACCGAACGCCTTCCGCTCGGCGACGCCGTCAAACAACTCCGTGGCGCGCCCGGCACGAAGGTCACAATCACCACCCTCCGCCCGAGCTCCCGCGAAGTGAAGGACGTCACCATCGTCCGCGCCATGATCAAGGTGGAGAGCGTCAAGGACGCCAAAGTCATGGAGGGAAAAATTGGCTACGTCCGCATCGTCCAGTTCAACGAGCCGACCGCCGACGAGTTCGAAAAAGCCCTCCAAAAAATCGAGAAGGAAGGCCTCGTCGGCCTCGTCCTCGACCTGCGCAACAACCCCGGCGGCCTCCTCGAATCCGCCGTGGACGTCACGGGCAAGTTTCTCCCCAAGGGGCAGCTCGTCGTTTTTACTGAGGGTCGCAATCCCGCCGTCAAACAGGAGTACCGCGTGCGTTCCGCGAAGCCGCATCCGGATTATCCGCTCGTCGTCCTCATCAACGAAGGGAGCGCAAGCGGCGCGGAGATCGTCGCGGGCGCCCTCCAGGACACCCGCCGCGCCGTGATCGTCGGCGAAACCAGTTTCGGCAAAGGCTCCGTCCAAAGCGTCATCCCCGTAAAAAGCGATTGTGCGATCCGCCTCACCACCGCGAAATACTACACCCCGAGCCGCAAAGTCATCCACGAACACGGGATCACTCCCGACATCCTCGTCCCGATGAGCAGCGAGGAATGGAATCAAATCCTGCTGCAGCGCAGCCAGGCCGCCGATCCGACGAAAAAGGAGGAGATGGCAGCTGAAGAGTTCCTTCCCGACGGCAGCAAAAAAGCCCCCGTGCGCGACGTTCAACTTGATCGCGCCGTGGACCTCATCAAGGGCATCAACGCCTTCAAGACCCGCGTCGCCCAATAAGGCGTTCGGCCGCTCGAAACCCGAGCTTTGACGTCGCGATGATCCTAGCGATCGAAACTTCCTGCGACGAAACTGCCGCCGCCGTCGTGCGCGATGGCGCGATCCTCTCCAGCGTCATCGCATCGCAAGCCGCGCTCCACGCCCCGTACGGCGGAGTCGTTCCCGAGGTCGCCTCGCGGCAGCATCTGCGCTCCGTGGACGCCGTCCTTCTCGAAGCCCTGCGGTCGGCGCGAGTTCCCGCCGAGACGCTGGAGGCCCTCGCCGTTACGCGCGGCCCCGGCCTCCCCAGCGCGCTCCTCGTCGGCGTCGCCGCCGCGCGCGG
>JABWAM010000349.1 GCA_013360985.1 Verrucomicrobiia bacterium
CTCCTGCGCGCCGCGCGCTTTGGCGTCCGCGGATTCTCGGCCGCCCGCTTCACCGCCGGAGCCCCCGGCCGAAGAGGTCCCGATCGCGGGGCATGGGGCGAAAGCGCCGCCGTCGTGGGGGCGCCGATTTCTTTCGCGCATCTTTTCGGCGCAGGTGCTTACCCCGCTTTTCCTCATCGCGGCCGCGGTTCTTGCGGTCATGGCGGGAAAGAGTTTTCCCAACCTCGGCGGGCTTTTCTGGATCTTTCTCGGTTTCGGGGCTTATGGGGTAATCGCCCTCTGCGGCCTGCGGGGGCTCGACGGCTTGTTTCGCTGGCTCGGGATGGTGGCGCTCGTGCCTCCGCTTGCGCTGTTCTGGCCGGTGATCATGCGGGAAACGCCAGTCGCGCAGGTCTCGACGGGCGAATGGACGTTCCTGGGGTTTTGCCTGTTGTATGTGGCGACCCTACGCCTCGGGTTGCGGCCGCACCTCGGCGGCGTGGGCGCGGTCGCGGCGGTCACGGGCGTGTTGACCTTGGCTTTTCTCTTCGGATTGGCGAAGGGCGATCTCGGCGGCAAGATGCCGGGGTGGGAGAAGAAAGTCCAAGGCGCCGAAGTGAGATTGCCGGGCTTCATGGCGCGGCTTTTGAATATGCCCGAGCTCGGCACACGGGTGGGGAGCTTTCGCCTTCGTTTGGAGCAGGAGACGGAAGAGGTCGGCATCGAGCGCGCCGCGCTCGAATCCAAGGGCGCCGACGGCTGGCGTTTTACGATGATCACCCTCGATGGGCAACAGTTTACCGCGAGATGGAAGGGAGACCTCGACGCGGCGCGCGGCCGCGATCTACCGCTGGTGGTCCTGACTGCCGGGTTGAGCTCGCGCGAAGGCTTGGAGGAAGTGGATACGCTTGCGCCCCAGACGAGGCTAATTTTCAAGAAAAAGCCGCTGGACTTGGCGGGGGCGACGGTGAAGTTCGACGAGATCGGCGAGGCGATGGTGCGCGGCAGCGTCGCCTTTGCCCTCGCGGGTTCCAGCGCGCCGTCGGCGGTCGCGGGCAGCTTTGAGACGAAGGTGATTCGGAGATAGGTTCTCGTCGTCGAATTCGGATCGGACGGATTGGTAGGGTTGTTCGAGGGAGAGGAAAATCGACTCGATCACAGAGTAAGGGTGGGCGCCGGCGGCGCCGCGGCAGCGGTTTCAATACTGTGAAGACGTCTCCCATTTCTCGATCGAGGATGGGTTTCCTGATGCCTTACGCGGCGAGTTCGACGAGGCGCGCCAGGGCGTCCCAGCAAGGTTTTTCGTCGAGCCGCGCGCGGAGCTCTTCGTTGACCCGCGCGAGATCGAAGGGGCGCGCGGCGGGCGCGCAGCGTTCGGCGGCGGCCGCCAGATCGAGGGAGGGTTCGACGAGGATCGGCGCCACGTACGCCGCGGCGCCGTTCGCGGGAGTCGTGATCACGGGCAGGCCGCAGGCGGCGGCTTCGAGCGTAGCGTTCGCGCAGGGATCGTAAACCGTCGGAAGGATAAAGGCGTCGGCGGCGTGATAGGCATCCAGGGCGGGCGTCTCCGCGGGGAGGAATCGGAGGCGCGCGCGGATCCCGACGCGTTCTGCGAGCCGTTCCGCGGCGTTCCGTCGGCCGCGTCCCAGGACGAGGAGCCAGAGGGGGGGGGATTGCGCGGCGGCCAAATGGATCGCGTGGGCGAGGCCTTTGCGCGCGAATCCGGAGCCGACGAACGCCCAGACGACCGCGTCGCGGGGCAGGCTGAAGCGGAGGCGAAGCGCCTCGCGGCGGCCCGCGTCGCGGCAGGGCGCGAAGCGGGCGAGGTCCACTCCCGGAGGAACGATCTCGATGCGGTCGGCGGGGTAGGGGAAACGCGCGAGGATTTCGTCGCGGACCATGGGCGAGTTGGCGATGACTTTCCCGGTGAACGCAGGATTGAAGGTGGCGCGCTCGAGCCGAAGCACTGCGCGATGCTTGAGGTTGAACGGAGCGAGGAGACGCCCCAGGAGAGGGCGCGTCGCCGCGCGGCGTTCGAGCCAGGCGGCGTGGACGCCGTCTCCCGCGCGGTAAAGGTGCTGGCGGACGGTGCGTTCCATGCTGAAGACGACGCCTTCGGCGGAGGGCGCCAGGCGTTCGGACCAATGCCGCGAGAAGGCGGGGGGAGAATTCGTCGGCGCGCGGATCACGTCGTAGTGGCCGTCTTCGGCGGGAGGCCATTCCTCGGCGACGACGCGCACGCGCCAGCCGCGCGCGGCGAAG
>JABWAM010000047.1 GCA_013360985.1 Verrucomicrobiia bacterium
CGGCCGCGAAGCCCGCGCGCAAATCCTGGAGCGCGAAGGGCGCCTGCCAGACGCGGTGATGGCCTGCATCGGCGGCGGCTCGAACGCCATCGGCCTCTTCCATCCGTTCATCGCAGACGAAGGCGTGCGCCTGATCGGCGTCGAGGCCGCTGGCCGCGGCATCGACGAGCGCTTCGAACACAGCGCCGCGATCAATGGCGGCCGGCCCGGCGTGCTGCACGGCAACCGCACGTATTTGTTGCAAAACGAAGACGGCCAAATCCTCGAAGGCCATTCGATCAGCGCGGGGCTGGATTATCCCGGCGTCGGCCCCGAACATTCCTATCTCGCCGACATCGGCCGCGCGAAATATCTCTCCGCCACCGACGACGAAGCGCTCGAAGCGTTCAAGCTCTGCGCCCGTCTCGAAGGCATCCTGCCGGCGCTCGAACCGTCGCATGCGCTCGCGCGCGTGGGCGATGTGGCGCGCGAGATCGGCAAAGGCGGCCTCGTGGTGATGAACCTCTGCGGCCGCGGCGATAAGGACGTGTTCACGGTGGCGGACGCGCTAGGGGTGACGCTGTGAGCCAAGCGCAAGGCGCAACACTCCCCCTCCCCGCAAGGGGAGGGAGCAGGGGGCGGGGTGAAGCGCAGCGTCTGAAATTGCGCGTCCTCGGCGACGCGCGTCAGCGCTGCAAAAACATGATCGCACGGCGGGCTTCTCCCCGCCCCCCAACCCCCTCCCCGCGCGGGGAGGGGGAAAAGCGAGCGCAGCGCGCCGATCACTTCCCGCCGCTCTCGGCGTCGGCGGCGTCGCCGTTCTCGCCGCCCAGCGCCTCGAGGCGTTCGGCCGCCACGACGTGCTCGTCCTCGCCCACATTGATCAGGATGACGCCCTGGGTGGCGCGCCCGGCGATGCGAATCTGGTCCACCTCGGTGCGGATCAGCTGGCCCTTGTCGGTGACGAGCAGCAGCTCCTCCTCCTCCTTCACCGGGAACGAGGCGACCACGTGGGCATCCTCCGTCAGGCGATGCGCAATGAGGCCTTTGCCGCCCCGGTTGGTGACGCGGTACTCGTAGGCCGAAGCGCGCTTGCCGAGGCCGTTGGAGGCGACGGTCAGGATGAACTGCTCCTGGGTCTTCAGCCAGGCGAGGCGTTCGAACGGCACCACCGCGTCGCCGGCCGCCGGCGCCTCGTCGTCGCCCGCCTCGACGTCGCCGCGCGACTGGGAATCCCACTTGAAATAGGCGGCGGCCTCGTCGGTCGTGACATCCACATGCTTCAGCACCGCCATGCCGATGACGCGATCGCCTTCGCGCAGATCGACGCCGCGCACGCCGGTGGAGTCGCGGCCCTTGAACACCCGCACGTCCGTGGCGCGGAAGCGCACGCACATGCCGTTCGCGGTCGTCAGCAGCACGTCGTCGTCCTCGGTGCAGATCTGCACGCCGACAATGCCGTCGCCCTCGTCGGGCTTCATGGCGATCTTGCCGTTGCGGTTCACCTGCACGAAGTCGCTGAGCTTGTTGCGGCGGACATGGCCCGACCTGGTCGCGAACATGACGTCGAGCTTGTCCCAGTCGCGCTCGTCCTCCGGCAGGGCCATCACCGAAGTGATGGTCTCGCCCTGTTCGAGCGGCAGCAGGTTCACCAGCGCCCGGCCCTTGGTGCGCGGATCGCCGGCGGGAATGCGCCACGCCTTGGTGTTGTAGACCATGCCCGAGGACGAGAAGAACAGGATCGGCGCGTGCGTGGAGGCCACGAACACGCGGGTGACGAAATCCTCGTCCTTCATCTGCATGCCGGCGCGCCCGCGCCCGCCGCGGCGCTGCGTGCGGTAGGCCGCAAGCGGCGTGCGTTTCACGTAGCCGCCGTGGGTGACGGTGATGACCATCTCCTCGCGCGGGATCAGCGCCTCGTCGTCGATGTCGCCTTCGGCGTCCGAGAACGCCGTACGGCGCGGGACGCCGAACGCCTCCTTCACCCCGATCAGCTCGCCGCGGATCATCGACAGGATGCGCTCGCGCGAGCCCAGGATCGACAACAGCTCCTTGATCTCCTCGGCGATCTCGTTCGCGGCCTTGGCGATCGCCCTCTTTCTCGAGGCGCGCTATCGCACGCGCGGTTTCCTGCTCGGCGCCACGCCGCTCGCGGCGGCGGTGCTTCTTCTCGCCGATCTGTTGCCGACGACGCTCGACAGCTCGCTCCACCCGCTGGTGCCCGTGCTGCGCAGCAACTTCTGGCTCGCCGCCCATGTGATCACCATCACGACAAGCTACGCCTCGTTCGCGCTCGCGCTCGCGCTCGCGCACGGCGTGCTCTGGAGGGCGATCCGCACCCGCCGCCGTTCGGGCGACGACGCGCTCCACGGCTACGTGGATCGCGCGCTCCAGATCGGCGTGCTCCTCCTCGCGGCGGGAACGATCCTCGGCGGGGTATGGGCGAATTATTCCTGGGGACGCTTCTGGGGCTGGGATCCAAAGGAGACGTGGGCGCTCATCGCGTTGATCGTCTATCTCTTCTTCCTTCATGGGCGTCTGGCGCGCTGGTGGGCCGGCTTCGGCATGGCCGTCGGCGCAATCCTCGGTTTTCAGTCGGTGATCATGGCCTGGTATGGAGTCAACTTCGTCCTCGGCGTTGGTCTCCACAGCTACGGCTTCGGCAGCGGCGGCGTCCACTGGGCGATCCTCTTCCTCGCCGTTGAGTGCGCGTTCGTGGCCTTCGCCGCGTGGCGTTCTCGTCCCGCGCGCGCGTGACGCTCCTTCGAGTTTGCACCCTGAAGGCGGCCTTCGTCGCTTCGGCAGCTGACGGAGGTGGATCCAGAATCCGGGCCAGAGGTTCAGCGATAAAAATACCGCGAAAAACTGGACTGACACCTGACATCGCAAGCGAAGAAGAGCCGCTCATCGGGCGATTGGGGATGGGGAGGCCCGCGTTGACAGGCGCCGCCGCCTCGGATAGAAATAAGCAATTCCGCAAAAATGGGGCCCCCATGAGCGCCTCCCTCAACGACCGCGTGCTGGTCCTCAACCGGCTGTGGCAGGCCGTCAATGTCTGCAGCGCCCGGCGCGCCCTCTGTCTGCTCTTTCAAGGCCATGCTCAGGTGGTTCATTCGGAGGGTGAGAGTTTCAACACCTTCGATTTTCACGGCTGGCGCGAGCACTCGAGCCGCCACCTCGAAGGGGAAGCTTGGGTGCAGACGATCGCGTTCCGGATCCGCGTGCCGAAGGTGATTCTGCTCGCCTTCTTCGACCGCATGCCGCGCAAGGAGATCAAACTCACTCGGCAGAACATCTTCGAGCGCGACCATCACCGCTGCCAATACTGCGGCGAGGCGATGGACCGGCGGGATCTGAACCTCGATCACATCATACCCCGCGACCGGGGCGGATTGACGACGTGGGACAACCTCGTCTGCTCCTGCATTCGCTGCAACACGCGCAAGGGCAACCGCACGCCGCGCGAAGCGGGCATGAAGCTGCTCCGCATGCCCAAGCGTCCGAAGTGGCGCCCGTTTCTCACGGTCTCCCACACGCGCCATCGCGACGAGACGTGGCGCCAGTTCCTCGATCCGTCGCTCTGGGAAGTCGAGTTCGGCGAAGAGTTGCGCTGAGCCGTCGGCGCGCTGCGGCGGATGCGCCTCTTCCTGCCGCAAAAAAAGACCCCGACCGGCTTGCGCCGGACGGGGTCTTCCAAAGAATCGCGAGCGGCCTTTCGGCCGTCGCGAGAGAATCACTTCACGTGCTTGCTGACGAGCTTGGTCATTTCGAACATCGAAACGACTTTCTTTCCGCCGAACACGGCCTTGAGGGCGTCATCGGCGTTGATGTTGCGCTTGTTCTTCTTGTCCTGCAGGCCGTTCTTGCGGATGTACGCCCAGAGCTTTTTGGTGAGCTCCGTGCGGGGCATCGCCTTGCTTCCGACCACTGCGGCGAGCGTGTCGTCCGGCTGAACCGGCTTCATGAATGCGGCATTGGGCTTGCGAGCCATAGGTCTGATCCTCCTTCGTTGTTGGGTTGATTGGATTTCCCGTCGCGACGCGAATGCCGCGCCGGTGATCACGATGGGGGACTTCTGCCAGATTTCCCCTCGGGGCGCAACAGTTTCTTCGAATTTTCTCCGAGGCGGCGAAGAGGGAAAATCCCGCGCTGTCATCCGCTGCCGTCCGTCGGAGAACGGAAAAACAGCTTCCCGCGAAAGGACGCTGCGTTTTCACGCGTTCCCTGCGAGGCCAAATCGGCGGGCAACTTCTTCCGCGGTCGCCGCGTCCATGCGGATGATCGGCGGCCAGGGGCGGCGGTGGCCTTCGTCGGGAAGCTTGCGCGTCGCGTCGAGCCCGAGCTTTCCGCCGACCGCGATTTCGGAGGTCGCGTGGTCGAGGACGTCCGCGGGCCCTTTCGTGAAGATGCCGTCGCGCTGCGGATCGGTGTTCGCGCAGAGGTGGAAGAGCACCTCGCTCGTGTCGTGGACGTTGACATCTTCGTCCACGACGATCATGTACTTGGTGAACATCATCTGGCCCATGCCCCACAGGCCGTGCATCACCTTGAAGGCCTGCATCGGATAGGTCTTTCGGATGCTCACGAAGACGAGATTGTGGAACACCCCTTCGGCGGGCAGGGCGACCTCCACGATCTCGGGAAAATTCATTTTTAGGATCGGCAGGAACAGCTTCACCGAAGCGCTTCCAAGATAGAAATCTTCCATCGGCGGCTTGCCGACGATGGTGGCCGGATAGACCGCGTCCTTGCGGCGCGTGATTGCGGTGACGTGGAACACGGGGTAAGGCGCCGGCAGCGTGTAGAACCCAGTGTGATCGCCGAAAGGCCCTTCTTCTCGCAGCGGTTCCTTCGGGTCCACATATCCTTCGATCACGAAGTCGGCGTCGGCGGGGACCTCGAGGTCGCTCGTCTCGCACCGCACGAGGTTCACCGACTTTTTCCGCAGCCATCCCGCGAGAAGGAACTCGTCGAGCCCGTCGGGGATCGGCGCCGTCGCCGCGAACGTGTAGACCGGATCGCCGCCGAGGAAGACCGCGACCGGCATTCGCGCGCCCGTTTCGACATAGCGGCGTCCATGCCGCGCGGCCACCTTCTGGAGTTGCCAGTGCATGCCCGTTGTCTGTCCATCATAGACTTGCATCCGATACATTCCCACGTTTCTCGCGCCGGTGTCGGGGTCGTGGGTGACGACGCACGGCAGGGTGAGGAACCGCCCGCCGTCGAGCGGCCAGCATCGTTGGATCGGCAGGTCGAGGAGGGTGGGAGGACGCGGATCGAGTGTCGATGGCGCGCGCCCATCGGGTGCGGCGGGCCAGGGATCGGTCCGCGTCGGCGGCGCGCCGAACCGGTGGACGACCTCCTTGCACGGCCCGGTTGCGACCCGCGTTGGTTTCGCGTGGCGCAGATCGAAGGCGGTTGCGAGCAGCTTCAGCGCTTCGCGAAAAGATTGCGGAGGACGGGCGTGGAGGAGCGCCCCGAGCTCCGCGGCGGCGGCCTCGATGCGGGGTGCGCCGAGGGCCATCGCGACGCGTTTCCAGGAGCCGAAGGCGTTGATCAGGACGGGGAAAGGAGAGGCCTGGCCGTTCACGGTGGGGCGTTCGATGAAGAGCGCCTTGCCGCCGCCGGACGCTTTCATCTGGCGATCGGCCAACACGGTAAGCTCGAGCTCGGTCGCGACCGGCTCGCCGACGCGAACGAGTTCGCCGGCGCGATCGAGGGCGGCGATCCAATCGCGAGTCGAGGAATAGGCCATGCGGGGAAGCGGGGAGACCCGACGATTTCAGTCGAAGCGTCAGCGGCCTGACCCGGATTTTTTTCCGCCGGGCGCCACGCGCCCCGCCGCCGCGCCCGCGGGAGTCGGAAGTCGGAATGAGCCCGCGTGCGCGTTCACCCGCAGCTTACATCTTCAGGATCTTATCGAGCGCCTTCGAGGTATGCTTCACGATGGCCTCCCCCGGCGGGAACATCTCGGCGGTGATCGAGCGGTCGTAGCCGAGTTTGCGCAAGGCCTTCATGACTTCTTTGAAGGGTACATCGCCTTCGAGGAGCGGACAGAACCCTTCGAGCCAGTTTCCCGAGAGTTTGTAGTCCTTCACGTGGACGCGGTGAATCTTGGCGCCGAGGATTTCGATCCAGTGCACCGGCGAGCCGAAGCGCAGGACGTTGCCCACGTCGAAGTAGACGCGGACGCTGGGGTGATCGAACGAGTCCACGAAATCCTTGAGTTCGAGCGGCGACATGAGGAAGTGGTTCCAGACGTTCTCCACGCAGATGCGGATCTGGTATTTTTCGGCGAAAGGGAGGAGCTTTTCGATAAAGTCCGCCGCGCGTTCGTAGGCGTGATCGTAACGGACGGGCTTGAACTTTGGATCCCAAGGAATCTGCACCGCGCCCGGCACGACGAGGATCGAATCCACGCCGAGCCAGCGCGAGATTTGGATCATGCGGCGATAGCGCTCGACCGCCTGCTCGCGCACCACCGCGGAGTCGGAGCTGGGGCAGATGCTCCAGGCGATGCCGCTTGCCAGCGAGGTGAGCTGGACGCCGATCTTGTGGGCAAGGCGGCGGACGTTTTCGCAATCTTCTTCGCTCGCCCCGACGGTGAAGCGTCCCTTGAGATCGCAGGTCATCTCGACGGCGGGATACCCGAGCTTTTTGGCGAGCACGAGACTCTGTTCGAGGTTGAGCTTTTCGGGGAAGGACCAGAGGCTGATGGACTTGATCATAGGTGGATGGCTTGTTTGAGAAATTGAATGGCGCCGCGCATATCGTCGATCTGCTGCAGGCCGGAGATTTCCCGTTCGATGATCAGCGGTCCGCGGTAACCCACCTCGCGCAGCTTGCGGATGAAGGCGGGGAAATTCACTTGCCCTTGTCCGATCGGCGTCTCCCGCCCCAACCTGCCGGGTTGGGTGGGCCAATTGCCGTCTTTGGCGTGCACATTGTAGAGCCACGGCGCCAATTTTTCCACTGAAGAAATCGGTTCGTCGCTGCCGTAGAGGAGCATATTTGCGGGATCGAAGTTCACGCCGAGATTCGAACGCCCCACATCGCCGAGAAAATCGCGAAGATGCGCCGCGGTTTCCTGCCCTGTTTCGAGGGTCAGCTTCAACCCGCGTTCCGCCAGAAAATCGGCGATGTCGCGCGCCGCTTCGACGACCCCCCGGTAGGCGGGTGTGTCGCGCTCGACGGGAATGAAACCGATGTGGAGCGCGACGGCGGGGACGCCCAGCCTGCGGGCGACGCCGCCGACCTCCTTCATCTCCGCTAAGCGCTCCGCCCGCGTCGTTTCGGGCACCAAACCGATCGTCGCCCGAGCCGTCGCGAGGTCATCATAACGGTCGCCGTGAAACCCGCAAAACGCGGTCGTGATCTCGATCTGATCGCGCAGCGTGATCTCCGCGATCTGTTTCTCGAGGGGGGCGCTGAGCACCTGGCGCCCCAGCCAGATCTGGCAGCAACGCACGCCGAGCTGCCGCAGAAGCCCGAACTTTCCTTCGGGATCCTCGGCGACATTCCCTAGCATCAATCCAATTTCGTACGGGGCGGGCATAGATCGGAAGTTTCCGAGCCTCGGAAATTTCGGAGGCGTTCAATCTTCCAAACCGGCGGCATGGACGCGCCATTCTACCGATTTTCACCCGTCGTTCAATGATTATTCCATGAGATCCCCGCGACGCGAATGGCCTCCAACCTTTTTGCAGACCTTCGAAAGGGAACCGCTCTCGCGGGAGGCATGGAGAGGTCTTTTTTGCGTTCGCGCGTCCGCAACCGGTAGGCGTCGAAGGTCACGATTCGCCGGAAGATTTATGGGTGAAGGCGAAGTCCACGTAGAGGGTCGCCGTCCATCCGTAGTCATGGAAGACCTGATGATAGGGGCTGGCTTCCGGCGCGCATTGGCCTTTGCGCAGGAGTCGGGGCGGGGCGATCTCCTGCCGGTCGTCATAGAATTCGAACAGCGTGCCATGCTTCGCGAACGCGTCTTCGATCGCTTCCATCGTCCGAGATCGGAGTTGCTCGGCCAGTTTGATAAAGCCATAGCGCTCGAAGCCCCGCGCAATCAACCAGTTCAGATTGATCCAGACCGGGCCTCTCCACATGTCCTTGGCATACCGGCCCTTGTCGCGCGCCGCGATGCTTGGCACGGAAAGGGCGGTTCCAAACATCGTCGGATCGGACAGGCATTCCGCCAGACGAGCGGCATGTGCGCGGGACGCCGCGCCGCAGATCAACGGCAGAAAACCCGAACTTGCCAGGACGGAAGAAGGTGTTTGCCGTTCCGTGTCGTAATCCACAAAAAACCCGAGGTCTTCGGACCAAAGGCGGGTGGCGATCCGACGGTTGATCTCCAGGTGTTGATCTCGCCATAGGGCGGCGTCATCGGCAAATCCGAGGTCCCGGGCGAACTTCGCGAGGATCTCGCATTCCAGGGAGAGGTAGGAATTGAAATCCACGGCAGCCATTCGGGTTGCCGAATCGAAGCGCGGCGAGTTGTCCATTCCGCTTTCGCCGCTGCGGCAATGCGGATCTGCGTCCATCTGCCATTCGCAAAGCCCGCAGCCGTCCAGATCGCGGTTTTTCAGGTCCCATGCGAGGTATGCGCGCAAACAGGGATAAAGGGCCTTGAGCCAGGCATTGTCGCCGGTGACGTCATGGACCAGTTTCGCGCCCAGGGCGAGGACCGGCGGCTGCGTGATTTGAGAGGCGCCGTTCGGATTCATCATGTGCGGGACGAACCCATTCGTCGCCTGCATATCGAATACGGCGAGGATTGCGTCTTGGGCGAGCCGCGGGGCGATATGCCGCCAGCCGATGGCGTGGAAGGCCGAATCCCAAAGCCACATCTGGCGATGCGGCCAGCGGTCCGGAGTGGTCCAGCGATGGCGGATGCGTCCCTCCGGGCTGTAAACCTGGGTCTTCATGATGGAGCAGGCCTTGGTCAGCGTCCTTTTGGCCAGAGACGTTGGAAGGGACGGGAAACGCAGGCTTCGCAACCAGCGTCCCCGATCCTCGAGGACAGCCGGGAGATCCGCGGCGATCTTGGCGGGATCGTAATGGCGGGCCGAACCGATGAGTGTGCGCGTGCCGTTTGCCGCCACTGCGAGCGCCAGATCGACGTCGGATACCGCGCAAGGCCCTTCGATGAGGAGATGGTGCGCATCAAGAAAAACTCCGGTGACGGCCGGTTCGGTTTCGAGATGAAAACAATCTCCGGTCACGACGTTGCCGTCGGCGGCCGCTTTCGGGAATCGGATGCGGCATCGCATGGGCAGCAGAACCTCCAGGCCGGGGGCGCCGAAGGCGGTTCGGGCCGTCAGCCCATCCTGATAATCGGTGACGCCGTCCAGGGCGGAGAAGGCCAACAGTTGACCGCCGTGCCACGCCGAATGCCGCAATTCGCGGGGAAACTTTTCGATCGCACGAAAATTCGCGCGTTCCCTCGATGCCGCGCCGGGGAATCTTCCCTCACTCATTCGCCGCGGTCCGACCAGGGTAGGTCCGGAACAGATCCGCGAAATAGGGATCCTCGGGTCCCTCGTGCCAGATCTCGTAGACGCGCCGCGGTTCCGCTTCAAAGTTCACCCGGCAGGCGTCCGAAAGGTTTTGCCAAAACTCGTTGCGCGCCCGGAGCTTCACGGGCGCGTCGGTCAGGACGTCGCGCGCGTGCCAGCGCAGGGCGTTTGTCTTCAGCGGCGCGGTCATGAGCGTCACCGTGAGGCGTTCCTCGGGCGCGACGAGAAAGCGCGTGCGCGCGTCCAGAGAGATGCCCGCCGCGAGCATCTCGCGGACGGGGAAACTCTTGCGTCCCGCGTAAAGCACCTTGTAGGAGGTGTTCCGCGCTCCGTAGAGGTTGGTCAGGATGCGAATCTGATCGGCGTTGGGATAGTCGAACGGCAGGAAACTGTGTTCGAGTTTCAATCCGAAGTTGATGCTCAGCGCGATCCATTCGAGGAGGCCGGCATGCCACTCCGGGCGATCGGTTGGGTGGAGGCCGCCCTCGCCCCACGCCATCTCCAGCCACGGGACGATCGCGTGTCCCGCCGCATACGCGTTGAGCCGGGCGACGATCCGTCCGAGTTCCTCCATCGAGCGTTCCTCGCCCACGAGATCGCCGCAGATCGTATCCTGGATAAAGGGTTGGCAACCCTTGAGATCGCGTGCGCATTCCACGCGGATGCCCGGCTTCACCGCATCGAGGCTCTCGCGGATCACGCGGTAGAAGTTTGGGATCATTGTCCGCGCGTCTTCTTCGGAAAGGTCGTAGTCGCACTGCTTGAAGAACGCGTCATGCGGTTCATAGAACGGCGGAAAATCCACCTTGAAAGCGTCCACGTCATAGTCGCGCGCGAGCCGTTGCATCGTCGCGCGGAGATGGTCGCGTCCGATCGGCATGCGGGGATCGAGACGGAAGGTGCGCAAGCCTTCGTAGAGAACCGGCCGGCCGTCCTTTCCGTGGAGGACGGATTTCGGAAACGCCTTTTTGAAGATCTCCGTGCCGGGATGGATTTGCCCGGGCGCCACCCACAGGCGCAGGGCATACCCCTTGCGATGGATCCATCGCGCCAACTCCGCGAGATCGGGAAACCGGATCGGATCGGGGATCCAATCGCCCAGCCGCCCGTCGGTCGTCCAGCCGTCGTCGATGCAGACGGCGCCAAACCGATAGCCGTGGGCCTCCCAGAGTTCGACCATTTGGATCACCCGCTCTTGGGTGATCCCCTTATTGTAGAGGCGCCAGGTGTTGATTTCAGGAAGTTCGAAGCGAGGATCCATGGTCAGACGGGGCGAGTTTGCGGCTTTTCGGTTTATGGGGATCGGTCCATCCTTTGAGAAGCGGAGAGGCTCGGAGACTTGTTTCCCAGAAAAATGTTTCCCGCCGATGGGTCCGGCGCGAGGCGTTCGAGGCGGGAACGGAGGCGGATGGGGAGCGGGCTTGTTTCCTTGCCTTCAACGAGGTTGAAGAAGCCGTTCGTAGAGCGGTTGGGGCGGTTGAGGTCAACGCGTATATTCCACATGCCTTCCCGCGATGTGATACACTTGAAATCCTTGTCGGCGCAACTCGCAAAAGGGCGGCGGCGGCGCACCCGATTTCGGATCGCAGAGAGTTGGGGTTTCCGGTGGCCGTCCGCGATGTCTCCGTCGGCGGAAAGGCTTGGCGAAACCGCCCCGCGAACGGTTAGGCGTTCGGCAGGTATGCCCCCATCGTTTTGAGTCGGGCCTGCAGCTCGCGGATCGAGATCGCGCGTGTGTCGGCCCCTTGGGTCGCCGCCATCGCCGCCGCCACGCCGGCCGCCTGGCCGGTGATGTAGCATCCGGGCATGACGCGGATCGAGGCCTGCATGCTCCGGTCCGTGCTCACGCAACGGCCGGCAACGAGGACGTTGGTCAAACGTCGGGGAGTCAGGATGCGATAGGGGATGCCATAACTTTCCCCCTTGCCGAGGCGCAGCGTCGAGTATTCCTTGCGGAACTGTTCGTAGCTTTCCCGGTCGGGCCGCGCGAGGTGGATATCCACTGGATAGGAATACCTTCCAATTTCGTCGTCGAACACGGCGCGCCGTTTGAAATCCTCCAGGTTGAGCACGTAATCGCCCAGGATCCGGCGGGTCTCGCGGACGCCCAGGAGCGCGCCCGTGGCGGCAAGCTCCATCTGCTCGAATCCCTGGAGATAGGTTTTGTAGTAGCGTTCGTATTCCCGCAGCGATTTTCGCCCCCAGAGGTAGGCGCGCGTAAGCGATTCTTCGTCGGTTCCATCCAGATCGAAGGTGTGCCCGATGTTGCCGCCGCCGAGCGTGGCGCCCACCGGCCACATGCCGGACAGATGCCGGTCCTCCAACGTGAACACGCCGTCTTGGATCGCCTCCTCGAGGCGGCTGTTGGAAGTTCCGAGGCCGGATTCGCGCACTCGATCCCAGTCCACGCCGGCCCACAGGCTGCAGAGCGTGCCGGGCATCATGTGGCCGCGCGCGTCGCCCTTTTCCCAGGGCGCCCCCGTGCGCGCGGCCAGAGTCCCGTCTCCCGTGCCATCCACAAACACCTTGGCCCGGATCGCGAACAGACCCGATTTCCCCGCGCAGATCGCTTCGTGCGCGCGACCGTTGTGGACCGTGACGTCCACGAGTTGCGTGTGGAAGGTGAAAGGGATCCTGGCGTTGACCAGCAGTTCGTCATAGACCCGCTTGAGGATTTCCACGCGGATGCCCTGCCCGTCCGGCGGAACGGTGCCGAGCCAGTCGAGACCCTTCTTCTTAAGGATACCCGCCCGGAGCTTTTCTTTCACCTCAGGATTGTCCTTCAGATATTGGCGCGTATTTTCACGGCCCTGTCCAAGATTGTCTCCGTTCAGCGAAAACCACGCGCCGCTCTTCTGAAGCAGCTTTTCTTCGACGGCAAGGTCCAGAATATCCCCTTCGCTCGAAATACCTTCGCTA
>JABWAM010000350.1 GCA_013360985.1 Verrucomicrobiia bacterium
CGGCGGTACCCTTGCGCGCGCAACGTTTCCGCGGCGGCCCGCAGACCGCCCGTGGGCGGGAGCGCCAGATCGAACGCCACGATCGCCTCGCGGCCGTGTCCGTCGAAGACGCGTTCCCAGGCGTCCGCCGGCGTTTCCTTGCGCGCCTCCCGCCCGCACCCTGGGCAGATCAGCCGCGCGCAATGCGGCATGAGGAGCTTGAAATAATCGCACAACTCGGTGAGCGTCCCCACGGTCGAACGCGAGGTCTTCACCGTGTTCCCCTGCTGAATCGCGATCGCAGGCGGGATCCCCTCGATGGCATCCACGCGCGGCGGATCCAATCGCTCCAAAAACTGGCGCGCGTAAGGGCTGAAGGTCTCGACGTAACGCCGTTGCCCCTCCGCGTAGAGGGTGTCGAAGACCAGCGAAGACTTTCCCGAGCCGCTGAGGCCCGTCACCACGCTCAGCTGTCCGAGAGGCAGATCGAGATCGATGCCTTTGAGATTGTTTTGCCGCGCGCCGCGCACGCGGATGACGGCTTCCGCCCCTTTCACAACGCAGAATCAAGCATTCCCCCGACGAAAAGCAAACGCCGCGCGCAAAAAATCCGCAAAAAAGCGCCACACGCTTCCCGGCCGCGGATGAATTTTCCCAGCCGGATGCGGAGATCAGAGATCCGCGGCGCCCCTTGCATTGCGCAACCGGCCGTTTTACGCTGAACCCTCGCACGTTCATGAGCCTGAAATATTGCGCAGATCCGTTCCGCTACCATCGCCGTAAGACCCGCGAGGTCATGGTCGGCCGCGTCGGGATCGGCGGAGATCATCCCATCCGCCTCCAGTCCATGACGACTTCGGACACCTTGAATACGGAGGCGACGGTCCGCGAGACGTTGGGGCTCGTGGAAGTCGGCTGCGAGATCGTCCGGATCACCGCGCCAACCGTGCACGACGCGGAAAATCTCAAGAATATCCGCGACGAACTGCGACGGCGCGGTTGCGGCGTCCCGCTCGTCGCCGACATCCATTTTCTTCCCAAGGCCGCGATGACGGCCGTCGAGTACGTGGAGAAAGTGCGCATCAACCCCGGCAACTTCGCCGACAAGAAAAAGTTCGCGATCCGCGAATACACCGACAGCCAGTACGCCGAGGAATTGGAACGGATCGAGGAAGCGTTCACGCCGCTCGTCCGCCGCTGCAAAGAACTGGGGCGCGCGCTCCGGATCGGGACCAACCACGGCTCGCTCTCCGACCGGATCATGAATCGTTACGGCGACACGCCGTTGGGCATGGTGGAATCGGCGCTCGAGTTCGTGCGGATCTGCCGGGCCAACGACTTTCATGCGATCGTCCTTTCCATGAAGGCCTCGAACCCGAAGGTGATGATCCAGGCCTATCGCCTCCTCGCCGCGCGGCTCGATGAACAGGGCTGGGATTATCCCTTTCATCTCGGAGTCACCGAAGCGGGCGACGGCGAGGATGGCCGCATCAAGTCGGCCGTCGGCATCGGCGCCCTGCTCGAGGACGGCATCGGCGACACGATCCGCGTCTCGCTCACTGAGGATTCGATCCACGAAATCCCCGTCTGCCACGAGTTGGCCAAGCCTTACAATGTGCCCGCCGACCTGCGGCGCACGCTGACGGAGACGCCCTTCGCTCTTCCCGAACACCGTGATCCGTACAGCTACGCCCGCCGCAAGACGACGCCCGCCTCGATCGCGGGACTTTCCGTCGGCGGCGAATCCGTGATCCGCGTCGAGATCCCGATGCGCCTCGGGCTCGATGCCGACGCGCTCGCGAGAGATCTCGCCGCCCAACCCGATACGCCGGGCGAAATTCTGCGTCTCGCCATCGGCTCGGAAACCGACGCCCAGCAAGCCCTCTCGCTCGCCGCCGCCGCGCCAGGCGCGCGCTTCTGCTGGGAAATCGGCCATCGCCTCGACCTCCTCCGCCTCGCCGCAAAAGGACGCGTCCACAAGATCGCGCTCGATCCGCAAAAGGCCGAGCCGCGCGCCCTCCTCGATCGCGCCGCCGCGCTGAGTTGCGCGATCGAGCTCGTCGTCAGCCCCGGCCGCTTCGAGGAGGCGCGCCCGATCCTCGATGCCGCGGCCAACCGAGGGTTTGCCGATCTCCTCCTCTCCGTGCGCCCCCATGAAGCGATGCCCGCCATCGCCGCCGCGCGCATGCTCGCCGCGTGGCTGGATCACCACGGTTTCGCGGCGCCCTTGCACCTGCGCGAGTCC
>JABWAM010000351.1 GCA_013360985.1 Verrucomicrobiia bacterium
GGGAGTCAGACGCGCGCGGAGCGCCGCCTCGCCGCCCGTGAACTCCCACTCGATCGCCAGAGATTCCGGCGCGACGCGCGCGAGGACGCCATGAATCTCGCCGCGCCGTGCGTTGTTCACCACAAGCACGCGCCCCGCGCCGCCCAGGCGCGTGTCGGCGACCTGCGCGGCGAGGAGGAGCGGGGTCGGCACTTCGCCTACGGGCGCCGGCCGCGCGCAGAGGAGCCCTTTGAGGAAAGCGTAGCCGACGCGCAGCCCGTTGTAGGAACCCGGACCGCGTCCGATCAAGCAGGCCTCCACGCGATCGAGGTCGGGGCGCAGCTTTCGAAAAAGCGGCTCCACGAGCGTCGAGGCGTCGCCCTCCTCGGCGACTTCGCGCGCGACCGCGTCGTCCTCTCCAACCGCCAAGCTGACGCGGGGCGAGGAAGTCTCAAGGGCGAACCATTTCACGGAAGCGCGACGCGCAACCCGTCGCGGGCAAAGAGGACCTCCCGTCCGGGCAGCATCTTCGCGGCGAGTCGGCGGACCGCGGCGGGACGTTCCATCGTCGCGCGGCCGAGATGGGTCAGGATCAGCCTCGCGACCTTTCGCGGCGCGAGGAAGCGGAAGAGCGACTCGGGCGAAAAATGCGCGAGTTCGCAGACGAGGGTTTGAGTCGGCTTCTCCAGCAGCGGCGCGAGATCTTCCGGAGATCCGAGGTCGGCCGACCAAACGAGAGTCCGTTTTCCGGACTCGAAACGAAAACTGAACGATTCGAAGCCTCCGCGGCCTTTACAGATCCGACGGAATCCGTCGAGATGCCGGTTGCGAATCGGCCGCACGCGCAGGCGGTTCCAACGGAGGACCTCTCCGGCCCGCCACGGCCGAGCTTCAAGGCGGAAACGGAGCAGGTTTTCGCAGAGGTAGCAGGCGCGGAGCCATTTCCTCAACGGCGCGATGCCTTCGCGCGGCATGAAGAGCGGCATCGGGCGACGGCGCTTCGCGAGCCAGAGGTTCTGCACGAGCATCGGCAACCCGCCGACGTGATCGGCGTGGAGATGGCTGAGAAAAATCTTGTCGAATCCGTCGGGGATGAGGCCCCGGTCGTAAAGGGCGCGGCTGCACGGTTCGCCGCAATCGAGGAGGATGCGGGCGTCGCCGAAGGAGAGGAGCATCGAGGCGTGCGCCCGCCGCCAACGCGACCGCCCGTCGCTCGTCCCGAGAAAGAGAAGGGAATGGTCCATCGCGGGGATGATGCTAGCCTGGATCTTTCCCGCTCCAAGATGAAATCTCCGTCGAACGGTCGAAACGCCTGGTTCCCAAGACGTTTCGGGCAGCCTCTCTCCGCCTTTCGCAGGATCCCCTGTCCCCGAAAACCGGGAGACTCGGCCCTGCCTCCCGCCTCATCCCGGAGGAAGACCCAAATTCACGGATCCGCTCGATTTTCAGAGAGCAACCCTCATCATCATCCATTGAGGATCGGAGGGGTGGGGCGTGTCGAGATTCCGGACTCCTCACCAGAAGGATCCGACGGCTCGGCCGGCGGCCTCGCCCTCCCTTTCCGCATTCCGTGCTTAAGGAAAATCCACTCGGCCGCGAAGCGAGGGAGGGCACCGCCGGCGGCGGCGTCGCGGCCGCGGCTGGAGTCCAAAATGTGGCGAGGGCGTCGCATGCTCCTCGATCGAGGATGGACTCCCCCACACCTTCCGCGGGAATTGTTGGGAGGGGCTGCTTGACATATTCATATATTCGAATATTCTGATCTTTCTTTCGGAAGACGCTGCGACGAGACCCCATGGACGACCCCGACCTCAGGCGAAAAGCGGAGACGCTGCGGGCGGTCGCGCACCCCGCGCGTCTCGCCCTCCTGCGCGCGCTCGCCCGCGGCGCGCGCTGCGTGAGCGATCTCCAAAAGATCCTGGGCGTCTCTCAGCCCAGTCTTTCCCAACACCTTCAGGCTTTGCGGCGGGAACGGATCGTGGACTTTTGCGAGGACGGGAACCTCCGCTGCTATTACATCGCGCGTCCCACCTTGATCTCCGCCCTCTGCGGCCTCATCCTTCGCGAGCACAAGGTGGTCCGACGTCCCCCCGAAGAGATCCGATGCGAGGGCCGGCGCCGCCGTCGCGGATGAAGACGTTGCGCCTCAGTTTCCTCGCGGGCCTCGGCTTCATCGCGGCGGTTGCCGCGGTCTCGTGCCGAAAGGCGCCGGCGCCGCCCCCGCCCGCCGAACCTCCTCCGCCC
>JABWAM010000048.1 GCA_013360985.1 Verrucomicrobiia bacterium
ATTTTCAGAGAGCAACCCTCCTCATCATCCATGGAGGATCGGAGAGGTGGGTCGTGTCGAGATTCCAGACTCCCCATACGAAGGGTGCGACGGCTCGGCCGGCGGCCTCGCCCTCCCTTTCCACCGTCCGTGCTTGAGAAAAATCCGCTCGGTCGCGAAGCGAGGGAGGGCGCCGCCGGCGGCGGCGCCGCGGCCGCGGCTTGAGTCCAAAATGTGGCGAGGGCGTCGCACGTTCCTCGACTGAGGATGGACTTCCCCCACGCCTTACGCGAAGATTTGGGGAGGAGGCGCGGCCTTAGCGCGAATCGAACGGAAAGCAGGCGTTGACATTCGCCAGAAAATCGCATGAGTTCAGCGTTCCGCTTCGGTACGCGTGTCTCCCGATGAAATCTCGGACTCCCTCCATCGGCGTTGGGCTGCTGCTGGCGCTTGTTTCTTTGCACCTCCTTCGCGCCGGCGACGAGGAGATCGGCGGGCCTCTCGAAGGCCCAAAACTTCCGCTCTTTCCCACGCAACACGGAGAACCCGCCGGTTATCCCGGCTGGCTGCCGCAGCATCTAAATAAAACAACAGACGACGAACACCTGCAACCCGCCGCGCAGGACCAACCGGCGCCTCCCGCGCCCGAAGTTTCTGCGCGCCCCGGAGGGCTCTGGCCGGAACGACAGCTTTACCCGGGCTCGGTGGAGCACTGGCGCGCGTACTGGATGAAATATGTGCCGGTCCGCGCCCTGTTCGACGCGGGAACCCTGCGAAAAGTCTGGACCGCACCCAACCTCCCCGGAGCGTCGTCGCCCTTGGAAAACTATGCCTCGCCCGTTTATCGCGTGCCGCGGCATCGTCCCCCGCACCCCACGGGAAAATTCGACGCGCCGGCGCCGGTCCTCCGCGTCTTGCCCAACACGACCTTTTTCGACGCGGACCTCGGCGAACTGCCGATCGGCATGTACACGGTGCGCGTCGTGGGCGCGGTGGAGACCAAGGATCTCGAGACCCTGAGGAAACCGATTTATCTGCGCTTTACCATCAACGATGGGATCTCGGGAGAAACGCACGCCTCCCGCCTGCGCATCGGATATCAGGACGAGTTTTATTCGGTCGCCGAGTTTTATTTCAACGCGCCCGCGCGACGGACCTATCGGGTGAGCCTGCGCTCGGACGCCGACAGCCTGCTTCCCCTCCTGGTCCAATGCGTGGACCTGCATGATGTGCTGGCCGGGAGCGCGCGCCGGGCGATCAAAACCCGGCCGACGCTTTGCACGCCCGAAGAACGCGCGATCCTTCGCCGCCAGAAGACTCCCGCGAAACCGCCTCCAACCAAGATCGAGGACATGGCGGCGCGCCTCGCAGAAGACGAACGGCTCTGGAGTTCGCATCCGCCGATCAATGCCCAATACGGCGGCATGTACGGACTGAATCATGGATACGGCGCCAAGGTGGTCTTCGGGGCGCAGGGGAAAACCATGGAGCAACTCGAAAAAGAATGCGGCAAGTGGACACTCTATGCGCCAAAAGAAAAGGCGTACCCGGTCCTCGATTCGACGCTGCTCATCAACTGGAAGCAAAACCTGCGGTATACCATTGCGGACTTGACCGCTTTGAAGCCGTTGCCCGGCGAAGGCGCCATCCCGGACTGCGGGGCAAGCGTTTTTACTCCCGCGCAAGAGGGCGCTTCCGCGCAGAACTACACGGTGATCGCCGACAGCCTCGTGGGACGCCAGCGCCTCTTTAATCGGATGATGGCCGAGGCGGCCATGCGCTACCATGAGACCGGAGACCTCGAAGCGGGGTGGTCCGCGGCCATTCAGCTTTGCCGCCTCGCTTGGCAGTTCCCCTCCTTCGACATGACGCAATCGCTCGGCGCTCATCTCTCCGATCCGGGCGGATTTGATCGCGAATACCGCAACCGCCGTCGCGACCCTTCGCTGAATAATCCGGGTTTCGACGGCGCAGGCGCCGGTTGGATGATGCAAACCTATGATCGCGTGTTCGACGTGATCAAAGAAAACAGCGATCTGGCGAAATCCGTGGGGCGCTTCATCCCGTGGATCAAAACTCCGCAAGACGTGATTGAATTGATCGACGTCTGGCTGGTGCAACAGCAGGCGAAGCGCATCCTGCGTTATCACACCTTGTTGGACAATGAGCCCACATGGATCGTCGAGCCGGCAACCGTGCTGGGCGACCGTTCCGTGACCGATCCCTGGATGCGATGGCTCTTCGCCAAAGCCTATATCTACCCGAACATCCCGAACGGCCTCGGCGATATCGCGATCACGGGCAACGATCGCGATGGGGTCGGCTACATCGGTTCCTGGTTTTACATCACCGGCGAGCAGTCGGGGAAATACGCCCAGGCGTTGGACGCTTACCTGCGCGCGGGAGGGAACCCGAAGTACGCATTGAACGATGCCTCGCGCTTCCCTGCTATCGCGCGCGCGCCCTACTTTATGCTCGAGACCTGGCTCGCCGGTCTGCAATTCCCGAGGATCGGCGATGTCGGCGGACCGGACAAGGGTTATGCCGCAAGCTTTTCCGCGACGCTCCCCCTGATCTCCTCGGGTTGGAGATGGACCCGCGATCCGAAGTTCGCGTGGGTGATCCGCCACGAGATCGGACGACATTTTGAAACGGACGCCGAATGGAGCGAGATCGAGCGGGCGGCCGCGCGCGTCGCGCGCTCTCCCCGCTTCGAGAATCGGTCGCGCGTCTTGTCCAATTGGTTCGGCGCGCTCGAAACGGGTCTCGAACACGACGATTATCGCTTCCGTCGCGCCGTGATGCTGCGCGTCGGACAAGGCTACGGCCATGCGCACAACGACACGCTGGACCTCCAAATCTACGCGCACGGCGTCCCGATGACCGTGGACGGCGGCCAACGCCCGGGCTACAACAAGCCGGGCGACGCGACCACCCGTTTGCATAATGTCGTCGAGGTGGACGGCAAGGAATGGCAGGGGCACGCCTGGATCCGTTCGCTGACCGACGGCGAGGGGGCGCGCTACATGCTCGCGGAAGCGCCGGCGCCTTTCGGCGCCGGAATTGTGCAGCGTCGCCAGGTCGCGCTCGTGGACGTGGACGAAGGGCGCGGCTCAACCAAGCTCGGGCCCGAAGGATTCGGGCCGTCGGCAAAGCTTCCGGGCGGCGTCCTGACCCCGAACTCCTACGTGGTGGACGTCGCACGCGTCTCCGGCGGCCAACAGCATACCTACTGTTTCCACGGACCGCTGGAGGACGAACTCGTCACCAACGTCAGCCAGCCCGTTCCCTACGAGAAGCTCCCCGAGCCGGAGCAGGCGTATGTGAGCATCTTCCAAAACGAGGAAATCCCCGGCTATCCGATGAAATCTCTCCGCTGGGGAGGCGACGCCCCCGCGACCCTTACCGCAACCTGGCGCATGGCGCGGAGCCTCACGAACACCACCGCGCTCGGCGAGGCCAGGATCCATCCTTCCTTCGACCCCGAATCCCCGCGAAAGTATACGCGCCTGCATCTCCTCGATCAGGCCGGAACGCGCGTCCTCACGGGTTGGTCGTGGTGCCGCAAATGGAAATACGGATACAATTGCCTCTACGCCCAGCGAAAAGGCGCCGCACCGATGGCGTCCGTGTTTCCCGCGATCATCGAGCCGTATACAGGCGAGCCGTTCATCACGAACGCGCGTCTTCTCGAGGTGACCGACAACGATCGCGACGCAAACCGCGCCGTGGCGTTTGAAATTGTCGCGCAGGATCGCCTCGCGGAAGCGCCGGGCCAACGGACGGACCTCGTCTTCGTCGACGGACATCCCGAAAAGACGCGGCAGACGCCCGCAGGAAGTTTTTCCGCGGAGTTTGCCCTAGTTTCGTCCGACGCGAAGGGGTTGCGCCAGGCAAGCCTTGGCGGCGGCACGACGCTGGCGACGCCTCTCGTCGAGATGAGGCTCGCCGCGCGAGAACGCACGGGGAAAGTGACGCGCGTGGACCATGCGCGTCAGGAACTGGAGCTTGCACCGGACGCAGGCGCTCCCTGGCCGGGCGGTCCCGCGCTTGAAGGACGCGTGTTCGAGGTGGGGCTCGCGCCGAAGTGGACGACCTACACGATTCGCCAGGTGTCCAGCGCTGGCTCGTCGAAATCCGTGACGCTGAACACAGTGGGCGGCTCGGCCTTTTATTCCTCGCGCATCCTCCGAACCGATCCCGGGAAAAGGGAGGTCGCCTGCCTCTCGGGCATGGGGCCCGTCATCGAAGCGGTGCGTCCTGGCCTCGACAAAAACCTTGTGGTTTCCGACGCGGCAGAGAAGCATTTTTGGCGCGCGACATACACGGGACGCACCGCGAAAGACGACTACGCCTTCCATCTCGACGCGCCGTTCACGGAGAACGAGCTCCCTGTCGGCGGTACACTGCGGGTCTGGGAATACGGCGTCGGGGACACCGTGCGCCAGGCGACTTTCGCCAACCTGCGACGGCGCGCGGACGGGAGCTACGATCTGACGGGCGACACCGATCTCACGCTGCGCCTCAAAGGGCGCGCATTGGAAATTTCGACGGACGGAACGGCGTGGCAATCGGCCGGCGCCGCGGAAAAAGGCGGCTGGGTGGAAGCGAAAATATCCGCCGGACAACTCGCGGGAAAAATCCTTCGTCTTCGCGTGACTCCGTGAGGAGTTGACGCGGCGCGCGGGGCATTCCCTGATCTTCTCATGACCCCCGCAACACACTCGTCTTCGAGGCGGCGCGCGCGCGCCATCATCCTGGGATTCCATCTGATCCTTGGCGTCTGCCTGCTCTCTGCCGCCGAGTGGCGGGAGACGGAAAAGTTCCCTCCGCGCGCCCCCGAGCAGATCGAGCCGCTGGAAGGCATCGGGCCGGCAACGATCAGCCCGATCACGGCCAAACAGGCGCGCGACACGCTGCAATACGGCCGGCTCTGGATGTTGCGCGGGATCGAGTCGAAGCAGGGTTCGGCGGCGGACGATGCGGTCATGAAGGACCTTGGGGTGAGCGTGGTCAGCCACAGCGGGTTCCATCGCGGCGCGTTGCCTTGGAACAATCGCCCCAAAACTCTCGCAGACATGATCTCGGTATCTGCCTCCAATCGGGTGCACATCGCCGAGACGCACAAACTCGGAATTCTCGTGCTCGCCTACGCGGACTATCAGCGATGGTTTGTCGAGAGCCATCATCAGGAATGGAAGGAACAGCGCGCAACGTGGAAGAAACTTCTCGGCGACGCCCCCGAAGACGATGCCGCCTTTCTGATGAAGCTGAAGGACGGCGCGATCGCCGGCCCAAAGGGCGGCCTGCACAGCATGGGAGATTCGGGCATGAAAAAATCCACGCGGGTCATCCTCTGCCTGAATGCGCCCACCACGCTCGCCCGCGCGAAGGCCACCGTCTCCATCGACGCCGCCAACGGATGCGACGGCAACTACTTCGACTGCGGCGGATTCTCCGCAAACACATGCTCCTGCGACTACTGCCGCAAGGCTTGGGCGGAATGGCTGAGCGCCCGTTTCTCCGTCGAAAAGCGGAAGGAACTCTTCGGCGAGTCGGAGGTCGCAAAGATTCCTCTTCCCGACAAGAACCCGCGCGACGGCAGCGGCGGTCGCGCCTGGGATCCGAAGCGCCCTCGCCTGCGCCCAGTCGAAGTCGCGTTTGGACTCTTTCAGGTGGAAGCGACCGCGTGGTTCCGCCGCGAGATCAAGGCGTGGGGTCGCAGCCTCAACCCCAACTGGATCATGACGTCCACCTGCTGGTCGCACGATGGGCACCCCGGTTGGTACAACAGCCAGTTTGAGCATTACCTGGGCGAGCGAGGCGACGACTTTGTCTTTTGGGAACCTGGAACCAGAGGACCGAACCTCGGCAACACCGAGGAGTCGGCCAGCCAAGCGGCTCTGGCTGCTCCCGCAAAGAATCCGAACGCCAAAGATCAGCCTCTCGACTACCGATGGGGACGCCGAACTTTCTCCCCCGCCCTGCGCTACCTCCAGGCGATGGCGACGGCGGCGAAAGTTCCCGCCGTTTCAAAAATGTCGCCGCCAAAATCCAACAACGATCCTTTGCTTGCGGAACGCCTCACTGACCTCCTTCTCGCCGAAACTTCGGCGGAACTCTGCAGTTCGCGTGTCGGTTACCGGGGCGAATACTCGCCTGAGGCCGTGAAGCGCATGTTTCGTTTTCAGGCGGCGAACCCCGAGTTTTTCGTCGGTGCGCGTCCCGCGAGTTCCGTGGCCGTTCATGTCTCGGGAAGACAAGGGCTGATCAACCGCAGGGATGCCGCGAGTTCCTTTCTCCGTTTCCTCGATGATCTCGGCCTCGACGCGCGCGCCGTCCTGGATGGCGACCTGACGCCCGAAGGGCTTCGCCCCTTTGCGTGCGTCGTGCTTCCCGCAAGCGATATGTTGGATGACCAACAACTCGTCGCGCTCGAAGAATACCGGAAAACGGGACGTCTCGTCGTCTTTGGCCCTTCCGGCACGCGCGACGAATGGGACCGCGAGCGCCCCGACGGCCTGCGGCGTCTCGTCGGCGATCTCGCGCGAGGCGCGGAAGGCAAGGAAACGATGATCTCGCCTGATGGGCATGTCGCCTTTTTGCCGGTTGGCGTCAGCGAGAACTTTCCTGAAAACATGTGGTACCGCCGCGCGCGCGACATGAACATGGCCGAGCTCCGCCGCGCCATCGAAGGGACCCTCGGCAAGGCTTGGCCCTTTTTGGCGGAACCTTCCCAAACTCGGCTCATTCACCTCGCGGCGATTGAAAAACCGGGAGGCGCGGGCGTCCGTCTCACCGCCCATGTGGTGAACTACGAAACGACCAAGGACATGGCGGCGTTCCCTCTGGAGATCCGGCTCAACGACGGCTTTCGCGCGACGGCGGCTTCCTCCATCCAACTCGATCGTCCCGAAGAAAAGACGCCTCTCGATGTGGAACAGGTGACTCGCGAAGGGCATCCCTACGCGAAGCTGACCGTTCCCGCAACGCGTGTTTACCGGGTCGTCGCGGTGGATTGCGTCCAATAGCGATGGACTGCGGACGCCAGGGGCGATGCCGGCGCCGCCGTCCCACGGGGTTTCGCATTGCCAAATGGAGAGGCGCGTGGAAGCGTTTCTCCATGCACACTTCTCCCGTCGCCCTCGTGACCGGCGCGTCCCGGGGCATCGGCCGCGGGATCGCCCTTGAACTCGCCCGCGCGGGACACAGCGTGCTCATCAATTACGCGGGGAACGCCGCCGCGGCGGAGGAATGCCGCGCGCTGTGCCGCCAGGCGGCGCCCGCGCAATCCTCTGCCAGCTTCGAAACCGTTCAGGCTGATCTTTCGAAAGAGGCCGACCGCCAGCGGCTCGTTGAGACGACCCTGTGTCGCTTCGGAAAAATCGATCTGCTGGTCAACAACGCCGGCGTCGCGCCCGACCGACGCGCCGACCTCCTCGAAGCCACCGAGGAAAGTTTCGACCGCCTCATCGCGATCAACCTCAAAGGGCCTTTCTTTTTGACGCAACGCGTCGCCCGACATTGGCTGAAGGCCGCGGAAACATGGCCGGCGCGCGGCGCGCGACCGAAGATCGTCACGATCTCTTCGATCTCCGCCTACACCGCGAGCGTCAACCGCGGCGATTACTGCGTTTCGAAGGCGGCGCTCGCGATGCTCACCCCCCTCTTCGCCGCGCGCCTCGCCGAGGTCGGCGTGCGCGTCTACGAGATCCGCCCGGGGATCATCGCCACGGACATGACCGGCCCCGTGAAGGAAAGGTACGACAAACTCATCGTCAGCGGCCTCACCCCCATCCGCCGCTGGGGCGCGCCCGAGGACGTCGGCCGCGCCGTCGTCGCCCTCGCGAACGAGGCGTTTCCTTTTTCGACCGGCGAAGTGATCAACGTGGACGGGGGATTTCACCTCCGGACCCTGTGACCGCACGCGATTCCGAGCCGACTCTTCCTCTGGCGCGCGCCTCCTCGTTTTTATGATCACCCCCGACCAATCGCTTTCGCTCAAGTCGCTCAAGCCGAAGATCGAACGCCTCTTCGATCTTTCCGCCGCCAAGATTCGTTCAATCGCGCGGAGCTGGGATCCCGCGAAAGGCACGCCCGTGTTTACCGTCCAGGGACGCTACACCTCCCGCGGATGGACGGAATGGACGCAGGGCTTTCAATTCGGCGCCGCTCTCCTCCAGTTCGATGCCGCCGGCGACCGACGTTTCCTCGACGACGCGCGCCGTCGCATCGTCGAACTCATGGCGAGCCACGTCTCGCACCTTGGCGTTCACGACCACGGCTTCAACAACGTGAGCACTTACGGAAACCTTTTGCGCCTGATGCGCGCGGGACGCGTGCCGGAAGCCCCCGGCGAACGCGCCTTCGCCGAGCTCGCCCTCAAGGTCAGCGGCGCGGTGCAGGCGGCGCGCTGGTCGCGCACCGCCGACGGCCGCGGCTACATCTATTCGTTCAACGGGCCGCACTCCCTGTTCGCCGACACGATCCGCTCCCTGCGATCGCTCGCGCTCGCCCATCAGCTCGGCCACTGCCTCATGGGCGAGATGGACCGGAAGATCTCCCTCCTCGAACGCCTCGTTGACCACGCCGCGACCACCGCGCGCTACAACATCTGGTACGGCGAAGGTCGCGACGCCTACGACGTGCGCGGACGGGTCGCCCACGAGTCCATCTTCAATACAAACGACGGCCACTACCGCTGCCCCAGCTCGCAACAGGGTTATTCTCCCTTCACCACCTGGACACGCGGACTGGCGTGGATCATGTGCGGCTACGCGGAACAACTCGAATGGCTCGACACCCGCTCCGACGCCGAGATGAAACCGCTCGGCGGCCGCAAAACGATCGAAGCGATGATGACGCGCGCCGCGGCGGCCACCTGCGATTTCTACGTCGAGAACACGCCTCCCGACGGCGTGCCCTACTGGGACACGGGCGCCCCCGGCCTCGCGAAGATGGGCGATTACCTCGCGCGCCCCTCGGATCCGTTCAACGCCTACGAACCCGTGGACAGCTCCGCCGCGGCGATCGCCGCGCAAGGGCTTTGGCGCTTCGGCGGCTACCTGGATCGCAAGGGCCGCCGCGAAGGCGCCTACTATCAGCACCTCGCGCTCGTCGTCGCCGACACCCTGTTCCGCGAGCCGTATCTCTCCACCGACGCGAAACACCAAGGGCTCCTCCTCCACTCCGTCTATCATCGCCCCAACGGGTGGGATTACCTCCCGAAGGGCGCCAAAGTTCCTTGCGGCGAATCCTCGATGTGGGGCGATTACCACCTCCGCGAACTCGCCCTGCTCCTTTTGCGCGAAGCCGACAGCAAACGCGCACCTCGCTTCTTCGACATCTAACCCAAGTTCCGCATAAGGATGGGCCTGCCTCGCCGCCTGGCCCAAAATCCGTGGCATTCGCAACGCGTGCCCTCTTCGTTTCCGGACACGCTCTGCGACCGATACTAACGAAAGGAATACAGCGCCTGAACGCGGCCCGCACTGACCCCTTTTTGACTCCTTTTTCAGAATAAAAAGGCTCTCCCCGGTTTCCTGTGGATTTCATCGGGGAAGAAGGTTTGGAGGAGGCAAGGCATAAACGCGTGTTGCAAACCTCAAGGCTTCATGGTCTGCCGCGACAATCATGGATGGACATGGAACGCAAATATCCCTCTGAAAAACGTCGTTTTCACGCCATGAAAGCTCATGATTTCCGCTTCTCTTGAGAGGCTCAAAACCATGCCGATTGAGTCAAAATTCACCCACAAGAAGTAGTGGAGAGCCTGAATTTTGAGATTGGGAGAGGGGTTGGCAGCGGTTGAGTCGGATGGAGCCGTCCGTGTCGAGGAGCGAAGGCCGTTAAAGGTTGTCAATGAGAGAATTTCTTTCCCAAATCCTCGCGTAAGGCGTGGAGGAGTCCATCCTCGGTCGAGGAGCATGCGACGCCCTCGCAATATTTTGGGCTCAAGCCGCGGCCGCGGCGCCGCCGGCGGCGGCGCCCTCCCTCGCTTCGCGACCGAGCGGATTTTTCCCAAGCATGGACGGTGGAGAGGTCGGGCGAGGCCGCCGGCCGAGCCGTCGCACCCTTCTCATGGGAAGTCGGGAATCTCGGCATGATCCGCGACCGAGCGGATTTTCTTCAAGCGTGGACCGCGGAAGGTAGGGCGAGGCCGCCGGCCGAGCCGTCACACCCTTCTTGTGGGGAGTCTGGAATCTCGATACGACCCACCTCTCCGATCCTCCATGGATGATGAGGAGGGTTGCTCTCTGAAAATCGAGCTGATCCGTGGATTTGGGTTCTTTGCAAAGGCCGGGTCTGGAAGGGGGAAACGCTCCCTCGATACGAAAGGCGGCAGAGATCTGAGAGGACACGGAAGGGAGACGTCACGCGAGGAGGAGGAGGTCGCTTGAGGAGGCAGGGCAATGAGTCCTGTTTTCCCCAAATTTTCTTTCCTCCGAGCGCGAGCGCGTAAGCGAAAACCGCAGACTCCCCGGAAGCCGCGTTTCCGCGAAGCCGCCCCACGTCTTGGGAAACCGATCGCCTACCGTTTTCGGCTGGGCCGGCGCGTCTGTTGATGGCGCGACGCGACGAGGAGGGCGCGATAGATTTTTTCGATGGCCTCTCCGCAAGCGCGCGCAGCGGGGATCGCCTTCAGGCGCGCGAGGATTTGGCGTTCGCGTTTCGCGTCGCGCACCCTCCCGCCCGTTTGCGCCTTGATCCTCCCAATCCGGCGCGTCAAACCGAAACGTCGCGCGAGCAACCCCACGATCCGATCGTCGAGACGGTCAATTTGCTTTCGGAGTTGTGCGATCGTTTTCATTTCGTTTCGGAGGGATCGGATTCGTCCGCTTCGTTCCCCGACGCGTTCGGCGCCGATTCGACAGCGAGATCCGACGGAGGCGACGCCGCGGGCGCGCCAGCTCTCTCGGGCGGCGCCTGCGGGCGGCGGAGTTCGGTGGCGTTCGGCAGTTCGGAGAGGTCGGCGAGCCCGAAGTATTCGAGGAATTGGCGCGTCGTCCCGAAGAGCATCGGGCGACCGGGCACCTCCGCGCGGCCGGTAATCGTGACGAGTCCGCGTTCGAGGAGCGTCTGCATCACGCCGTCCACCGCGACGCCGCGGACTCCCTCGATGTCCGCGCGGGTAATCGGCTGACGGTAGGCGATGATCGCGAGGGTCTCGAGCGCCGGTTGCGAAAGCCGCGCCGCGCGCGTCTCGTTCATCAGGGGGCGCACCCACGGAGCGAAGGGCGGCAGGGTGACCACCTGCCAGGCGCCGGCGACCTGTTGGATGGTGAAACTGCGATTTTGCGCGGTGAACTCGGCCTGAAGCTCGGCGATCGCCTGTTCAATCTGATCCTCTTTGACACGGCGGAAAGCGCGCACGCATTCCGCCGCCTCTTCGCCCTGGGCTTCGGCGAACGCGGCGCGGATTTCTTTCAGGGTCAGCGCTTTCTGCGCCGAAAAGAGAATGGCTTCGATGACGGAGCGGAGTTCCACGATAGGCGAGGATTCAAGCTTCCGGAGCGGGAGATGTCGAGGCCAAGACACCCTCCGCCGTCGGCGCGAGATTCTCATCGGCGCGCACGATCTCGATTTCGCCAAACGCTTCGGCCTGCGCCACGCGCAGCTTGCGGAGGCGAATGAGCTCGAGCAGGGCGAGGAACGTGACGACGATCTCCGCGCGCGAGGCCATCCCGTCGAAGAGGCGGGAGAACCGCGTGCGGCTTTCGACGGCAATCAACTTGAGGACGAAATCGATCTTGTCGCTGACGGTGAAACGGTCTTCGAAGATTTCGCGGAGGTTTTCGGCTTGATCCGCCCGCTTGAGCACCGCGCTGAAGGCGTGGAGGAGATCGAAGATGCTCACCTGACCGGCTTCGAGCGGCGTCTCGTCGGAGGGCGTGTCGAAACCGAGCGCGGCCTGCTGACGCGCGTAAACACTCTGCTGAAAGCTTTCGCGTTCGCTCAGGTGTTCGGCGGCGTCCTTGAATTTCTTGTATTCGACCAACTGGCGGATGAGATCCCAGCGCGGGTCATCCTCCTCTCCGTGCGCCTCGGGGTCCACGACCTGCTGCTCCACGGGGAGCAGGGTGCGGCTCTTGATGTACATGAGCGTGGCGCCCATCACGATGAACTCGCCGGCTACGTCGGGAACCACGAGTTTCATCAGATCCAAATACTCCATGTACTGCGCGGTGATTACGGAGATCGGGATGTTGTAGATGTCCACCTCGTTCTTTTTGATGAGGTAGAGGAGCAGATCGAGAGGGCCTTCGAACACCTCGAGTTGAACTTTGTAGTCGGACATGGGCGTGGAATACGAACAGTGAGCGGCAGGGAGACGGGCGGAGGCAATCGAAAACCGAGGTCGGCATGCGGAGGGCGATGGCCGCCCGTCGGGGCATCACCCGGTTCTGGA
>JABWAM010000049.1 GCA_013360985.1 Verrucomicrobiia bacterium
TGCCGCGGCGCGACCGATTCCGACGCGAGGAGCGCCGCGAGGAGGCCGGCGAGGCGTCCGTGCGCGGCGAAGGCGAAGCCCGGACGACGGGCGAAAACCTCCGCGGCGATCGCGCGCAAGCCGTCGGCGAGGATCGCGTCGGGATCTTCGAAATGACAATAACCGTCGCGCGCCGTGAGAAGCTTCAGGGCGCGTTGCGCGCGTCCCGAGACGCGAAAGATCACGTAGGACTCGTGGATCGTCACTCCCGCGGCCTGGAGTTCATGATAGGAACACCCCGGCGCATAGAGCGCGGCGAGGCCGCTGGTTCGTTCGAAAGGCCGTCCTCTGCCGATGCGCTGGGTCTGCCTCCCGTGATGGAGATAGTCGAGCGCCCAATTCCTCCGATGCGGATGGATCCATCGCGTCGTCTGGAAGCGCGTGATCCCTTCGTATGCCTGGAGGAGATGAAGCGCCGGCGCCTGTTCGCACGGGGCGAGGCGTCCGCCGAAGATCATTGGGGAAAGCTTGCAGATTTTGATATGAAATCAACAGATTTCGACATTCCCTCCTGAGAAAAGTTTGCGCAGACTCCCTGCGGAAACCCGCAAAACCTTACACGCCCATCGCAACCATGCCGTCAGCCACCCGCTCCACGACCACGAACGATCGGACCGAGACCCCTCCCGCGCTCGCCCTCCACGGCGGGCCGAAGGCTTTCCCCGCGGCGCGGGGGAAACCTTGCCCCAAGGTGGGCGTCGAGGAATTCCTCATGCTCGCCGAACGCTTCGGATTTTCTCCCGAAGCGAGGAAACGCCTCGACGCGGCGGTCCGCGACGCCGACCTGCCGCCGAATGGGCCGCATCTCGGGAGATACCATGGGTCGGCCAAACCGCCCATGGGGGAACGTTTCGAGGATCTCGCGCGCGAAAAGTTCGGCGCGAAATACGCCCGCTGCGCGAGCTCGGGGACCGGCGCTCTGCATGCCGCAATGATCGCCGTCGGGGCGGGGCCGGGGCGCGAGGTGATCTGTCCGGCCACGGGTTTTCTCGCGACGGGCATGACGGCGGCCCTCGCCGGCGCCGCGCCGGTCTTTTGCGACGTGGACGAGTCCCTGCAGCTCGACCCCAGCAAACTCGATGCGCTCATCACGCCGCGCACCGTGGCGGTGGCGCCGACGCACCACTGGGGAACGGTCGCCGACATGGGGGCCATCCTCGAGATCGCGCGGCGGCGCGGGATCAAGGTGATCGAAGACTGCGCGCAGGCGCCCGGCGCGAGCTGGCGCGGGCGGCCGGTCGGTTCGATCGGCGACCTCGGATGTTTCAGCATCTCCTGCTACAAGATCATCGGAGGCGGCGAAGGCGGAATGCTCGTGACGAACGACGAGCGCCTTTATGAGCGGGCCTCCCAGCTGATCGAGGCGGGCGGATTGTGGCGTCCGGACCGGTTCGCGCCCGAGCGTTATCCCGGCGAACTGTTCGTCGGCACGAACTATCGCCTCTCCGAACTCGAGGCGGCCGTCAACGTCGTTCAGATGCGCAAGCTCGAAGGGGTGGTCGCGCGGCATCGCGCGGTGCATGCGCGCATCACGTCGCGGCTGAAGGTTTTCCGCGAGATCCGACGCCAGAAGAGCAACGATCCGGCGGGGGACATCGGCTATCAGTTTCGTTGTTTCCCGCAGACGACCGACCTCGGTCGGCGCATTGCGGACGCCTTGCGCGCCGAAGGGATCCGCGCCGCCTTCCGGGGCGCCGGGGCGAAACCCGATTGGCACGTCCATCGCGACATGTTCCCGCTTTTTGCGAACTACGCCGAAAATTGCCGCGCGGAACGCTGCCCTGTTGCCGCGGATCTTTACGATCGCTGCGTGAACATTTCCTTCGACCAGTGGTGGACGCCGGAGGATTGCGACGCCGTCGCCGACGGGATGAACAAGGTGTTCGCGGCGTACTGCGCGAAGGAGTAGGTCTTTCTCCGTCCGCCGCGCGAGAGGGATCGGCTCAACTTTGGACTTCAGCCTTCCGCCGTCATGAACGTCGATTTCGCCTGAAGAAAATCCCTACAAAAGAATCTCATGAGCCTCAAACAATCGTTCTGTTATCCATGCTTTTTAACGAAAGGCATGACCTTCGACACCCTGTTTGCCGCCGCAGCGCGGATCGGTTATCCGGCCATGGAGCTCTGGTTTCGCGGCGCGGAGTTTGCGGAGCTCGCCGCGGCCGCGAAACGCCATGGGCTCGCGATCGCGAGCATGTGCGGCCACGGAACCAGCACGGAAGACGCCTTGATTTGCCGCGCGAATCACGCGCGGATCGAGGAGGAGGTGCGCGTTTCGCTCGAAGTCGCCCTGCGGCATGGAATCCCGAACCTCATCTGCTTCAGCGGGAATCGTCAGCCCGGTTTGGGAGACGCCGAGGCGATCGAGGTTTGCGCCGAAGGATTGCGGCGGCTCGCGCCGCACGCCGAAAAAGCGGGCGTGAACCTCAACCTGGAGCTGCTCAACTCGAAGGTGAACCATCCGGGCTATCAATGCGACCGAACGGCCTGGGGCGTCGCCGTTTGCGAGCGGGTGAACAGCCCGCGCGTCAAGCTCCTCTACGACATCTATCACATGCAGATCATGGAAGGGGACGTGATCCGGACCATCCGCGACAACCTTCGCTGGATCGGCCATTTCCACACCGCGGGCAACCCCGGCCGTCACGATTTGGATGACGAACAGGAGTTGAATTACCGGGGGATCTGCCGGGCGATCGCGGGCGCGGGGTTCGACGGATATCTCGCGCACGAGTTCACTCCGAAGAGGGATGCGATCGAGGCGTTGCGCGCTGCGTTTCATCTCTGCGCGGGGGCGTGAGGCGGGTTCTTCCGCGCGAGGAGCGGAGGGCGCCCCAAATCCACGGATAAGCCCCACTCAGAGAGCTTCCTTCCTCATCATCCATGGAGGACCGGGCGGGTGGGGTGTGTCGAAATTCCGGACTCCTCACACGAAGGATGCGACAGCTCGGCCGGCGGCCTCGCCCTCCCTTCCGCGATTCGCGCTTGAAGAAAATCCGCTCGGTCGCGAAGCGAGGGAAGGCGCCGTTGCGGCTTGCCTTTTCGGCGGCGTTCTTTCAGTCTCGGCGCGTTCAGAAAAGCCTTGATGAGAGCCGCCATTGCCATCGTCCTGGGGGTGCTCCTGGGGCTTGGAGGATACACGTTCTATTACGCGCAGGGGGCATCCTATCTCTCCAACGATCCCAAGGCTTGCGTGAACTGCCACATCATGCGGGAACAGTACGACGGGTGGTTGAAATCGCCGCATCGGCCGTACGCCACCTGCAACGACTGCCATACGCCGCACGCGCTGATTCCGAAGTATTGGACGAAGGCCGAGAACGGTTTCTGGCATTCCAAGGGGTTCACGCTTCAGGATTTTCACGAGCCGATCCGGATTCGCCCCAAGAATTCCCGTGTGCTGAACGAAAACTGTGTCGCCTGCCACCGCGAGTTCACCGCGGAAATCCGCGTGACGCACGGGCATGACGCCGACAAACTGGACTGCATCCGTTGCCACATGGACGTGGGCCACGGCCCTCCGCGGTGACCTTTTATGAAAAAGACCTTTGCTTACGGACTCGTCGCCCTGGTGATTGCGTGTCTCGCGTTCGGGGTGCTCCTCCTCAAGGAGAACATCGCCGCCCGCAAGGAGGAGGCGCGCCACCACGTCTTCAAAATTGTGGACCTTGGGGAGCAGTCGGTGGACCCCGCGGATTGGGGGCGCAACTATCCGCGCCAGTACGACAGCTACCGCCGCACCTCCGAACTCACCAGCACCAAATATGGCGGCGGCGGATCGGACACGCTGGCGACCGACAAACTCAAGGAAGATCCGCGCCTCGTCACGATCTTTCGCGGCTACGCCTTCGCCGTGGATTATCGCCTCCGCCGCGGGCATGCCTACATGCTTTCCGACCAGCGCGATACGAAACGCGTCACGCAGCACGCCCAGACGGGCGCCTGCCTGCACTGCCACGCAGCGAACACGGTTGCCTATCGGAAGGTCGGATTGGCGAACGGCGCGACGGGCACGCTCAACGATCCGCTCGTCAGCTCCCACGGTTACGCCCAACTCCAGAAGGGCTTCGAGAAGGTGGGGGCGATGCCCTACAGCAACGCCGTTGCGCTGGTGGAGCATCCGGTGACCTGCCTGGACTGCCACGATCCGGACTCGACCCAGTTGCGCGTCACGCGTCCCGCGTTCCTCAACGGGATCCGCAAACTCGCCGAATCGACGGCGCCGCTGCCGCATCTGCCTTCGATCGAGAAATGGCGGAAGGGCGACCGCCGCGAGCCTTATGATCCGAACCGCCTCGCGACGCGGCAGGAGATGCGTTCGTTCGCCTGCGCCCAATGCCACGTCGAGTACTACTGCGGCCCGAAGATGACGCTCTTCTATCCGTGGGATCGCGGGCTCAAGGTGGAACAGATCGAGGCGCACTACAACAGCCTGAAGTTTCCCGATGGACGGCGCTTCTTCGATTGGGTGCACGCCGACAGCGGCGCCGAGGTCCTCAAGGCGCAGCACCCCGAGTTCGAGCTCTGGAGCCAGGGCATCCACGCCCGCAGCGGCGTTTCCTGCGCCGACTGCCACATGCCCTACAAGCGCGAAGGGGCGATCAAGGTGAGCGACCATTGGGTGCGCAGTCCGCTGCTCAACGTCGCCAACTCCTGTCAGACGTGCCATCGCATGCCCGAAGAGGAGATCACGGCCCGCGTCGCGATCATCCAGGAGCGCAACCATGCCCTCCTCCTCCGCGCGGAGGAGGCGACGGTCGCGCTGATCCGGGCCATCGCTGAGGCGCGCAAGAACGGCGCGACGGAGGAGGCGTTGCGCTCCGCGCGCGAACTGCAGCGCAGAGCGCAGTGGCGCGTGGACTTTATCAACGCCGAGAACTCGATGGGCTTTCACGCGCCCCAGGAGGCGGCGCGCATTCTCGGGGAAGCGATTGATGACGCGCGCCAGGGACAGATCGCGCTGCTGCAGCCGCGCGCCTCGTCCGCGGCTCAACCGAAGCCAACCTCTGTGAAGTAGGCGCGCCCGACGAAAAACATGTGCGAGTTGACTTAGATCAAGCGGCGTGTTCGGTTCCGATGGCAGATTGTCGCATGAGCAACTCCTCCATTTCCCCCGAGAAACTCTTCGACGTCCGAGAAATTCCGTGCACGGTCAAGCACAAGCAGATCATTGACCGCTGGCTGGGATTGCCCGTGGGCGATCACTTCGTGATCCGCAACGATCATGACCCGGTGCCGCTGCGGTACCAATTCGAAGCCGAATACCCGGGCGCCTTCACGTGGGAGCACCTCCAGAAAGGCCCCGAGGTGTTCGAGGTGAAGATCAGCAAGATCCGCGCGACCATTCCTCCCGAAAAGATCTTCGACGTTCGCGAGATCCCCGGCGCCGTGAAGCACAAGCAGATCTTCGAGCGGTGGCTGGGCCTCGCCGTCGGCGATTATTTCGTCCTCAAAAACGATCATGATCCGGTGCCGCTGCGGTATCAGTTCCAGGCGGAGTTCGCCGGCGCCTTCAACTGGGAATACCTGACGAAAGGACCGCAGATTTTTGAGGTGAAGATCAGCAAGCTTCGCGCCGTGTCGGCGCCGGCGCCCGCTTCCTGCGGCCATTGAGGAAAGCCAATTTTAAGGCTCTTCCCGTCGCGCATCCTGGATGTCGAGGCGGGTGCTCACCCCGAGCGGCGGGGCGGAGAGATCGAGGCGTTTGAGCATCCAGATGTCGCCGAGCTTCTGGAAGCTGCGGACGTCGAACTCGCGCAGGGTGTTGCCGGCGGCATCGCGCGCGATCGCGCGGAGCAAGGCGAGATACTCCTGGTCCACCCAGCAGTCCACGCGATCGTAGCCGCTCCGATCGGATTTTTCGGGGCGGCTGACGATTCGCCAGCAGTTGCGGTCGCGGTGGGTGTCGAGGCCGAGGAGTTCCTGCGATTTCCAAGCGAGGAAACCCAGACTGAGGTCTTCCGCGGTGAACGCGGAGCCGAGGAAAAGCGCCTGCGTATTGGACGCAGGCCGTTCTCCGCTGAGATCCATGATCCGCACGCGACCGGCGCTGCCGGGCCGCGGGAAAATGAAGCGCAGGCCGCGGACGAAGCGATCCTCCCGTTCGGAGCGATAGACAACCTGGCGGGTCCCGTCGGGAGCGGCGAGCAGTTGAATGGTGACGGGTTGGCGTCCCAGACGCACCTCTTCGGCGGGGCGAGCGTTTTCTGCGCGCTTGGTGGTCAGGGCGCCGAAGAGCATCCAGTTGCCGTCGGGGGAGAGCGCGAGCGCGCGCTGGGTGATGCCGGATGCGTCTTCGAACGCGGAGGTCTTCGCCGCGAGCGCAAGCAGAGCCGCGGCGGCAAAAACAACGAGAGGGCGGGCGGAATTCACGAGGCGACAGGCTCGGATGGGAGAGCCAGAGAGTCAAGCGCCCCCTGATCTCGGCCGCCCCGCGCGGAGATCCGGAGGCGTCCCCAATCCACGGATAAGCCCCACTCAGAGAGCTTCCTTCCTCATCATCCATGGAAGACCGGGGGGTGAGGCGCGTCGAGATTCCGGACTCCTCACAAGAAGGATCCGACGGCTCGGCCGGCGGCCTCGCCCTACCTTTCCATCGTCCATACTTGAGGAAAATCCGCTCGGTCGCGAAGCGAGGGAGGGCGCCGCCGCCGGAAGCGCCGCGGCAGCGGCCTGAGTTCAAAATGTGGCGAGGGCGTCGCCTGTTCCTCGATCGAGGATGGACTCTTCCACGCCTGACGCGGGGATTTGGGAAGCGTCGCCACGGCTTGCCAGGCCTTGAGGATGCGGTAGTCTTGGAGGGCGCCCGCCAATTGGGCGCGTTTCCGCGCGGGGCCATTTTCCAAACATCCTCTCATCGCGTGCCCCCCCTCGTTCAGAACTTGTTTCGCGAGGCGTTTCCGGCGGTTCCTCCTGAGGGAGGCGCCTGGGAGGTGATCGTCTGCGGAGGAGGGCCGTCGGGGATCGCGGCGGCGGTGGCTGCGGCGAGAGGAGGCGCGCGCACTCTCTTGATCGAGGCGTTGGCCAATGTGGGAGGGGTGAGCGCGAACGCGCACGTCTCGATCGGCATCGACACTCCGGGCGGACCGCTCTTCGCGGAGTTCGAGGCGCGTCTTCGGAATCTCGGCCACGCGCAGCGAAGTTTTCGCCCCGAGCGCGACCTGCACGATGGAGGGCGCGTGCATTTCCACGGAGAGATGCTCAAGGCGGTGGCGATGGAGATGCTCCTCGAGGCGGGGGTCGAGGTGCGCCTCGGGATGTTCGCGTCTCCGGCGTGTGTGGAGGAGGGGCGGGTGATCGGCGTGATCGCGACGGGCAAGGGAGGCGCGCGAAGGTTTTTGGGGAAAGCGATCGTGGATTGCACGGCGGATGGCGATCTCGCGGCGAGTGCGGGAGCGTCCTTCTTCAAGGGCGACCCCGAAGACGGCCGCCTCCAGCACGTGAACTATCGCATCGTGCTGGAGGGGCATCGGTGGGACGAATTCGAGAAGCGCAGGCCGCCGGCGGCGGAGTTGCGCGCGCGGGCGCGCGCGGCCGTCGTCGAAGGACGCATCCATCCGCCGACGGGGATCTTCAAGCCGTCGGCGGAGTGTTTTCCGTTCGACGCGCACTCCGGGAGGGTCGTGCTCGATCATTGGGAGATCGCGGGGGTGGATGCTACGGACGCGGCGCAGGTGGCCCGGACGATTGCGGAGTGTCAGCGGGCGGCGGTGGAGACGGTCCGTTTCGCGCGCGCCTGCCTGCCCGGTTTCGAAAAGTGTTTTGTGGCAAAGTTTCCCTCGGCGCTGGGGGCCCGCGAGTCGCGCCGCATCGTCGGGCGCTATCTCTTGACGCGGGAGGACGTGCTCGCCGGAAGAAAGTTCGCCGACGGGGTGGCGCGCGCCTGTTTCTTCATCGATTTTCACGATTCGCCGCCGGGGACGACGACGCCCTACGACTTGGCGTTCAAGCGGGCGAACCGCCCGCCGCCCGGGGATTATTACGAGATTCCGTATCGCGCGCTGCTGCCGCGAGAGGTGGAAGGCCTGCTCGTAGCCGGACGCTGCGTGTCGTGCGACCGCGCGGCGCAGGCCTCGTTGCGGGGGCAGCCGACCTGTTTCTTCATGGGCGAAGCGGCGGGGAGGGCGGCGGCGATCGCGGCGCGTGCGGGGAAACTGCCGTCGGAAGTGGAGGTCGCGCCCCTCCGCGCCGCGATGCTCGAGGGCGGCTGAAGGCCGAAGGGTTTGCGCGCGGCGGGGAGAGGAGGCGCGTTTCGCGCGACGATCATTCCAACGTTTTGCGGAAGGCTTGGCCGACGTCGCGAATCGGGACGAACTTCAGTCGGCGACGAATTTCCACCGGCACCTCTTCGAGGTCTCGGAGATTTTTCCGCGGGAGAAGAATCGTGCGGATGCCGGAGCGCGCCGCGGCGAGCACTTTCTCCTTTACGCCCCCGACGGGAAGGACGCGTCCGCGGAGGCTGATCTCGCCGGTCATCGCGACGCTGGGAAGGGTCTTTCGCCGGGCGAGGAGCGAGGCGAGCGCGACGGCGAGCGCGACACCTGCGGAGGGGCCGTCCTTTGGGGTCGCGCCGCCGGGGATGTGGATGTGAAGATCGCTCTTTTCGAAGAGGTCGGGGGCGATCTTCAATCCGACGGCGTGGGTCTTGACGTAGGAGAGCGCGGCCTGCGCGGATTCGCGCATCACGTCGCCGAGCGATCCGGTGAGGAGGAGGTTGCCTTTGCCGGGCATCCGCGTCGCTTCGACAAAGAGGATTTCGCCGCCGGCGGGCGTCCAGGCGAGGCCGGTCGCGACGCCGATTTCGGTGACGCGCTCGGCGCTTTCGTTGAAGAAGCGGATCGGGCCGAGGAGCCCGTGGAGATCGCGGGGACGGACCGTCATGCGGCGGCGTTTGCGCTCGACGATGAGGCGTCCAGTCTTGCGGCAGAGCGCGGCGATCTCGCGTTCGAGGTTGCGCACGCCGGCTTCGCGGGTGTAGTTCGCGATCAGGGCGCGCAGGGTGGATGCGGGCAGGCGAAGTTGGTTGCCGCGGAGGCCGTGTTCGTCGCGCTGCCGCGGGAAGAGGTGGTCGGCGGCGATGCGCAGTTTTTCTTCGTCGGTGTATCCGGGAATTTCGATGACTTCCATCCGGTCGCGCAGCGCGGGCGGGACGGGCTCCAGCCAGTTGGCGGTGGTGATGAACAGAACGCGGGAGAGATCGAACGGGACTTCGAGATAATGGTCGGAGAAGGAGGCATTCTGGGCGGGATCGAGCACTTCGAGGAGGGCGGAAGAAGGATCGCCGCGGAAGTCGGCGCCCACCTTGTCGATTTCGTCGAGCATGAAGACCGGGTTGTTGGATTCCGCTTTGCGGAGTCCTTGAATGATGCGGCCGGGAAGCGCGCCGATGTAGGTGCGGCGGTGTCCGCGGATCTCGGCTTCGTCGCGGATGCCGCCGAGCGAAATGCGAACGAACGTGCGCCCGAGAGCCTTGGCGATGCTCATGCCGAGCGACGTCTTGCCGACGCCGGGAGGACCGGCGAAGCAGAGGATGGGGCCTTTCTTGTCGGGTTTGAGTTTGAGAATGGCGAGATGTTCGAGGATGCGCGCTTTGACCCTTTTGAGGCCGTGATGATCGGCATCGAGGATGCGGCGGGCGCGCGCGACATCCAGGAGGTCGGCGGTGCGCTTCGCCCACGGCATCGCGATCAGCCAATCGAGATAGGTGCGCGCCACGGTATATTCCGCGGAGGCCGAGGGGATGACGGCCAAGCGCTCGATCTCTTTGTCGGCGACTTTGCGCGCGTCGGCGGGGAGTCCGGCTTCTTCCACGCGCTTCTTGAGGTCGCGGATCTCGCCGTTGCCGCTTTCGGATTCGCCGAGCTCCTTGTGGATCTGGCGGAGTTGCTCGCGGAGGATGTACTCGCGCTGATTCTTCGACATCGCGTGGGAGACTTTCGTCTGGATCTCCGTCCCGAGTTGGAGGACTTCGAGTTCCTTTTGGAGAAGCGGGGCGAGGCCGATCAGGCGTGCGCGCGCGTCGGTCATCTCGAGAAACTTCTGTTTCTCAGTCGGCGGAAGATTGAGGTTGGCGACAATGAGATCGGCGAGTTTTCCCGCGTCCTCCATGTTCAGCGCGGCGATCTTCAGTTCGTCGGCGAGGTGCGGGGAGAGGGTGACGACTTCGGAAAAGATCTTCGTGGCGTTGCGCGAGAGGGCTTCCGTTTCGAGGTCCATCAACACGACGTCGTCCACGGGATCGATCGTGGCGCGGAGGAAGGCGGAATCTTTTTCGAAGTCGGTGACGCGCGCGCGGCGGATGCCCTGAACGAGCACGCGCGTGCTTTCGTCGGGGAACTTGAGCATCTTGAGCACGCGCGCGGCGCACCCGAACCGGTGGAGGTCTTCGGGGCCGGGGTCTTCCTGGTCGGGACGCTTCTGGAGGACGAGGAGGAGCAGGCGGTTGCCGGCCACGACCTCATCCACGAGGCGCACCGAGGGTTTCGTGTTGACGAGCAACGGGGCGACCATGAAGGGGAAGACGACCAAATCGCTGAGCGGCATGACGGGCAACGACGACGGAAGGGGGCCTCCCGCCAAGGCGGGGGCTGGGCGCGCTTCGGCTGAGGCGGTCTCGCCGCTCTCGGGTTTCGGAGGAGGCGGGTCCTCGCGGGGATTGGCCATGGAATCACGCGCTCCGGATGACGACTTTGAGCGAGGAAACGACGGCTGGCGCGCGCTTGGGGAGTTCGAGGGTGAGGATGCCGTCAGCGAAGGTCGCCTTGATCTGGCGCGCGTCCACGGCAGGCGGGATGATGAAGCGGCGTTCGAAGACGCCATGATCAATTTCCATCTGGCGGAAACGGCAGCGGCCGGTGCGACACGGATCGGGGCGATGCCCCCGCACGATCAACGTCTGATCGACGACGCTGGTTTGGAGATGGTCGCGGCTGACGCCAGCCAGTTCGACGCGAACGACGAAGGCGTCTTCGTTTTCGTAGATGTCCGCGTTCGGCATCCACTCGACGTTGGGCGGCGCGGCCGCCAAGCGGACGAGATGCAGCGAACTCTGAAGGTGATGCGCGATGCGCCGGGCCACGAAGGGAAATCTAACCTGGATCTTTTCCACGCCAAAGTGAAATCTCCACTGAAAGGCGGGAGACTCGGCCTTGTCTCCCGTCTCCTTCCAGCCGGCGCGATTCCGTTGGCTCGATCTAAAATCGGCGGAGGAGGGCGGCGGCGCAGCGCGCGCCGGCGCGGCCGTCCCAAAGCGGGATCCGTCGAGTTCTTTTCCATCGACCCGCCAGCACGCGGCGGAGCGCGCCGAGGGCGCGAGTGAAGTCGGCGCCCATGAGTTCGGAGGTGCCGCGCGCCACGCAGATGGGGCGTTCGGTCGTGGTGCGCATCACGAGGCACGGCACGCCGAGCCAGGCGCTTTCCTCTTGGATTCCGCCGCTGTCGGTGACGATCGCTTCGGCGCGGCGCATGAGGCCAACGAATTCGAAGTACGGCAAGGGGGGAAGGATTTTTAGGTTGGGCGTCGCATTCAATGCGCGCGCGAGACGGAATTCGGCGAGGCGGGCGCGCGTGCGCGGATGGAGCGGGAGGAGCGTCGGGCGGAGCGCCGCCGCGCCGCGAAGAAACTCGAGGAGTCGACGCAGTCCGTCGCGGTCATCCACGTTGGAGGGGCGATGAAACGTCATCAGCCAGAAACCGCGTTGCGGCAGACGGCTTTGGGGCGCGCGGCGGAGGGCGGCCTTCAGGGAATCGATCATCACGTTGCCGACGCGGAGGATCCGGCGGGGAGGGATGCCTTCGGCGCGGAGGTTGGCGTCGGCGTCGGACGAGGGGGTGAGCAGCAGATCGGAGAGTTGATCGGTCAAGATGCGGTTGATCTCTTCGGGCATCGCGCGGTCGCGGCTGCGGAGGCCGGCTTCCACATGGGCGACAGGAAGATGGAGTTTCGAGGCGGCGAGGGCGACGGCGAGCGTGGAGTTGACGTCGCCGACCACGACGACGGCGCGCGGACGGACTTTTTGGAGGATCGGTTCAGCGCGGGCGAGGACGCGCGCCACCGTTTCCGCATGAGAACCGCTCCCGACGCCCAGGGAGAAATCCGGCCGCCCGAGCCCCAGATCCCGGAGAAAGACGTCGCTAAGGAGGGGGTCGTGATGCTGGCCGGTGTGCAGGAAAAGGCGGCGCGCGCCGCGGGCGCGCAGGGCGCGCGCGATCGGCGCGATCTTCATGAAGTTGGGGCGCGCGCCGGCGGCGAGAAGGAACGGGCGCGCGCTCACAAGGCGGAGGCGGTTGCGGGAGGCTTGGGAGGGTTCTCAGGCGCGCCGCGCCGAAAGGAGTCCAGCACGTAAAG
>JABWAM010000352.1 GCA_013360985.1 Verrucomicrobiia bacterium
GGTTCAAGCGTTCGCGGAGGCTCTCGGCGATCGGATGACTCTGGCGTTTCCTCCGGTTGCGCGGGGCGAGGTTCACTTGAAGGTCGCCCTGATGCGGCTGATCGCGCAGGAAATAATGGCGGACGAGGCCGTTGAAGTTGTACGGCGCGGCGGTTCCGACGTGGATCTCGACGTCGCGCACCTCGGGGAGCTTGAGGACCTCGTCGGCCATCGCGGAAAGGACGGCGCGCGTGCGTTCGAGCGGAGTGCCTTCGGGCATGTCGAGGATCACCTGGAACTCGCTCTTGTTGTCGAAGGGCAACATCTTGAGCCGCACCGCCTTGAGCGGGATGAGCGCGACGGAGAGGAGGAGCAGGACGCCGAGGCCAGCCAGGAAGAAGAATCGCTTGCGGGGATCGGTGAGCAGCGGACGCATGAAGGCGCGGTAGAGGCGGGTCAGCGCGTCCTCCTGAACCCCGTGCGCGTCGACCGGACGCGTTTTGGAGTCCCGCCGCAGGATGCGCAGGGCGGCCCATGGGGTGACCGTGAACGAGACGATCATCGAGAAGACCATCGCCGCCGTCGCGCCGATGGGGATCGGGCGCATGTAAGGCCCCATGAGGCCGCCGACGAACGCCATCGGAAGGATCGCGGCGATCACCGCGAGCGTCGCGAGGACGAGCGGGCTGATGATCTCGCGGATCGCCTCCACGACCACATCGAGCGTCACGCGCGCGCAGTTCGAGGCCAAGGCGAGGTGACGGACGATGTTCTCCACGCTGACGATCGGATCATCCACGAGGATGCCGATGGTGAAGATCAACGCGAAGAGCGTGATCCGATTCACCGTGAAACCGAAGAAGTGAAAGATCGCCAGCGTCAGCGCGAGCGTCGTCGGGATCGCGACGAGGACCACGCCCGCCGCGCGCAGGCCAAGCGCCCACGCGATGAGCAGCCCGACGCCGAAGATCGCCAAACCCATGTGGAGCAGGAGTTCGTTCGACTTTTCCGCGGCGGTATGGCCGTAGTCCCGCGTCACCGTCCATTCGAGGTCGGCGGGGAGCAACTCCGTGCCGCGCAGGGCGGCGAGTCTTTCGAAGATCTCGTTCGAGAGGAAGGTGGCGTTGGCGCCTTTGCGTTTCGAGATCGCAAGGGTCACCGCCTCGCGCGCGCCGGACGCGTTCGGGCCCGCGGCAGGACCGAAACGGATTTCTACGGCGCGCTCCTCCTCGTCGGGGCCATCCACCACGCGCGCCACCTCCTCCAGCGTCACGGCGCGTCCTTCGTGGACGCCCACCACGAGGCGGGCGAGTTCGTCGCGGGAAAGAAAAAATCCGTCCGTGTCCACCGCGACGCGGCGCGGGGCGGATTCGAGATGGCCGGCGGGCGCGCGGACATTCGCGGCGCGGAGGCGTTCCGCAAGCTCCAAGGGCGTGATCGAGCGGCGCGCCAGTTCCGCGGGATCGAAGAAAACCTGGAATTGCCGCTGGCGCCCGCCGATCAGAGTCGTCTGCGAGACGTGGGGGATCGCGTTGATCTCTTGACGCAGGCGGGCCACCCGGGCGCGAAGGTCGAGCGCGGACCGCCGGGCGCTGTGAAAAGTCAGGGCGAGGATCGGGACATCGTCGATCGAACGCGGTTTCACGAGCGGCAGGGCGGCGCCGGGCGGCATGAAGTCGAAGTTCGAGTGGATTTTGTTGTAGAGGTTGACCGTGCTCCGTTCGAGGTCCTGCCCCACCTTGAAGCGAACGATGAACATCGCGCCGTCGGCGCGCGCAGTGGCATAGATGTATTCGACGCCGGGGATTTCCCAGAACTTGCGTTCGCCCAACTCGACGATCCTCTTTTCGATTTCCGGCGACGAGGCGCCGGGCCACGCGACAAACACATCGTAGATCGGCACGACGATCTGCGGCTCCTCCTCGCGCGGGAGTTGCCGCAGGGAGAACGCGCCGAGGAGGACGCCGGCGATCACCAGCAGCGGCGTGATCTTCGAGTCGGAGAAGAAACGCACCATACCGGCGAATCCGCCGGAGGAAGGAGGGATCGAGGGCGCGGTCATGGGCCTCCCTTCGAATCCGGGCTTCGAGTCTGAGGCCTCCGGTCTCCCGCGGGATCGAGGAGGAGGGCCATCTCCTCGAGTCGCGCGCCCTCGAGCGCGCCGGCGAGAAAGAAGAGGCGGGCGCGGGCGGCGACCGCTTCGGCGCGCGCCTCCGCGCGCGCCCATTCGACCT
>JABWAM010000353.1 GCA_013360985.1 Verrucomicrobiia bacterium
CCGAGGCGGCGGAGGCCGCGGCGTTTCTTCGCGCCCACGCGGCGCGCGGCGACGCAGTCCTGATCAAGGCCTCGCGCGGCGTCGCGCTCGAGCGCGTCGAGGCCGCCTGGCTCCAGCCCGGAGACGAATGATCCGCGCGAAGCGCGCCCTGTCCATTTTCCACCCCGATTTCCCGTGCTCTACTACCTCCATCTCCTCAGCGCCGAGTGGTCGCCCCTCCGTCTCTTCCGCTACATCACGTTTCGCGCGTTGATGGCGGCGCTCACCGCGCTCGTGATCTCGCTGCTCCTCGGCCCTTGGGTGATCCGCCGTCTCACGGAGCTGAAGCTGGGCCAGCCGATCCGTACGGCCGAAGAGGTGCATCGCCTCCACGAACTGCATCGGCAAAAGAAAGGAATCCCGACGATGGGCGGCGTGCTCATCCTCCTCGCGGTTGTGCTCGGCAGCCTCCTCTGGGCGCGCCCCAATGTGATGTTCGTTTGGGCGACCCTCGGCGTCATGCTGGGCCTCGGAGCGATCGGTTTCGTGGACGACTGGATGAAGGTCGCGCGCAAACAATCGCGCGGCCTCAGCGCGCGCGCCAAGCTCGCCGGACAGATCGCCCTCGCCTTCGCCCTCGCGCTCCTGTTCGTATGGCACCCCGCCACGCGCGACACGGCCCAGAAGCTCATGGTGCCGTTTTACAAGCATCCGGTGACGGCGCACCTCGGGCTTCTCTTCCCGATCTTCGCGTGCCTGGTCCTGGTCGGCGCCTCCAATGCGGTGAACCTCACCGACGGACTCGATGGCTTGGCGATCGGCTGCACGATCACCGTCGCGCTCGTCTACACGGTGCTCGCCTATCTCTCCTCGAACGCGAAGTTCTGCGCGTACCTTCAGATCCCGTATGTCCCTTCCGCCGGAGAACTCGCCGTCGTTTGCGCCGCGCTCGTCGGCGCCTCGATGGGGTTCCTCTGGTACAACTGCGCTCCGGCCCGGGTCTTCATGGGCGACACCGGCTCGCTGGCGGTCGGCGGATTTCTCGCCGCGGTGGCGCTCGCGCTGAAGCAGGAGATCCTCCTCATGGTGGTCGGAGGCGTCTTCGTGCTGGAGGCCCTTTCGGTCATCCTGCAGGTCGCTTCCTTCAAGCTCACGGGGCGCCGGATCTTCGCCATGGCGCCGCTCCACCATCATTTCGAGCTCAAAGGCTGGAGCGAAACCACCGTCGTGATCCGCTTCTGGATCCTTTCGATCCTCTTCGCCCTCGTCGGCCTCAGCTCGCTCAAGCTTCGTTGACCCGCGTGCGATTTCCCATGCGACTTCCCTCATGCAACACGCCCGCACACCCTCCGGAGGGCCGCCGTGATTCCGGCCCAAGGCACGCGCTTCCTCGTCGTCGGCTTCGGCTCGAGCGGAGAAGCCGCGGCGCAACTCCTCGCGCGCCAGGGGGCGCGCGTCACCGTCGTTGACGAAGCCGAGACCGAAGAGATGAAACGACGCGCGCGCAGAAAAAAGAACGCGGGGATCCGCTTCGTCCTGGGGAGTTCGACGCCTCCCGCCGAGGCGTTCGCCGCCGCAGTGATGAGCCCGGGCGTGGATCCGCGCCGCGGCCTCGGCCGCGCCGTGGCGAAGCGCGGGATCCCGAGCTACGGCGAGATCGAGGTGGCCTCCTGGTTTTGCCGCTGCCCGATGGCGGCGCTGACGGGAACGAACGGAAAGACGACGACCACCGAGTTGGTGACGCGCGCGCTTCGCGCCGGCGGCCGCCGCGCGCTCGCGGCGGGCAACATCGGGCTGCCGCTCTCCGAAGCGGTCCTGCGCAGCGGAGATCTCGATTGGTTGGTCGTGGAGGCGAGCTCCTTTCAACTCGAGGGGGTGGACCGCTTCCGTCCGCGCGTCAGCGTGATGATGAACATCACCCCCGATCACCTCGACCGCTATGCCGACGTGGAGGAGTACGCGCGCGCCAAGGCGGCGCTCTGGCGGAACCAAGGCGCCGACGATGTCTGCGTGGTGAACCGCGACACCGAGGAGTTGTTCGCGCGCCTGCGCCTCGCGCCGCCCGGCCGCGTGGTGCGCTACAGCGCGCGCGGAGCGGACGCCGATTTTCGTTTCGACGGCGACGCCATCGTCGGCCCTGCGACGGGTGGACGCGCGTTCCGCATGAAGGAAACGCGCCTCCGCGGCGCGCACAACGCCGAGAACGCGATGGCGGCGCTG
>JABWAM010000354.1 GCA_013360985.1 Verrucomicrobiia bacterium
TCGACCGGCGAGGAGATCGCCCAGGTCGGCACCATCTCGGCCAATGGCGAGCGCGCCATCGGCGACATGACGATGGCCCTCTCTCTGGCGGCCGCGTGCCGCCGCCATCTGCCGGATGCACGGATCGCCTGCGTGATGCGGGAGGCGCTGCTCCCCTTCTTCAAGAGCTGCCCCGACCTCGACGCGATTTATCCGATCCCCCGGAGATTTTTCCTCCGTCCCGTCGCCGCCTTCCGGTTGTGGCGCGCGCTGCGCCGCGGATGGGACGCCGCGATCGCCCTCGATACACCGAGGAAATCCTCGCTGACAACCCTCTGCTTCGGCCTGGTCGCCCGTACGCGACGGAGGGCGGGCTTCGCAACGGAGGAGAGCCGCGGCTTCCTAACCGACGCCGTCCTCGCTCCACCAAACGAACCGATGCGCGCAAGCCTCCAGCGCCTCGCCGCATGCCTTCTTCCGAAGGCAACGGCGGCGAGGCCTCTGCCCCTGCCGCGTCTGGCGCCCGACGCCGCAGCGCGCGCAGCGGCCGAACGCCTCCTCGGACCGGAGATGCCACCGGTGGTTATCTTCGTTTCGGAACATTGGAGCAAGAGTTGGCCGCTGGCCGCCTGGCGCCGCGTCGCCGCGCGTCTGACGGAGACCGGACATCGCGTGTGGCTCGCCTTCGGCCCCGGCGACGCGCGCGACGGAGATCCCGCCCTCCACGCCTGGGTTGAGAAAAGCCGCGGGCTCGGCGCAGTCCTTCCCGCGCAGCCGCCGTCGGTCTGGCTCGCGATTCTCGCGAGATGTCGCCTCTACCTTTCCAACGATTGCGGCCCGTACCATCTCGCCGTCGCCGCCGGCGCGCGGTGCGTGGGCGTTTTTTCTACTCCCGAGGCGCTCCGTGATTTCGGTTATGAAGCGCCGGGCCGCCTCGTGGCCCTCCATGAACCCGATCTGGCAACCGCCGAGGCGCGCGCCGTCGAAACCGCCCTGAAGCTGCTCGAAAGCGGCTGAACGCGGAGCGCGCCTCTTCAGCCGAGGAGACCGAGCGCGCGCAAGGTCTTCTCCAGACGCGCGCGGTTTTCGCGTCCCATCTCGCAAAGCGGCAAACGGTATTCTTCGCGAATTTTTCCCAGCATGACCAACGCCGCCTTCACGGGAATCGGATTCGTCTCGATGAAGAGGTCTTTGAAGAGATCGGCCAGCCGCGCGTGCGCCATCCGCGCCGCGTCGAGGCGTCCCGCCGCATAAGCGCACACCATTTCGGTCACCTCGCGCGGCACAACGTTCGACGCCACGCTGATCACGCCGACCGCGCCAACCGACATGAACGGCAGCGTCATCGAGTCGTCGCCGGAAAGCACGGCGAACCCGGACGGAAGCGCCGCGCGCAAACGGCTCACGCGATCGGGCGTTCCCCCGGCCTCCTTGATCGCGACCACCGTGGGGCAATCCGCCGCGAGCCGGCGACAGGTTTCCACGCCGATCTCGATGCCGCAGCGCCCCGGAATGCTGTAGAGCACCAACGGGAGTTTCGAAGCCGCGGCGATCGCCTTGAAATGGCGGTAAAGCCCTTCCTGCGTCGGCTTGTTGTAATACGGCGCGACCTGAAGCGATCCATCGGCGCCCGCCTTCTCTGCGGCGCGCGTGAGCTCGATCGCCTCGGCCGTCGCGTTCGCTCCGCTCCCTCCGATCACCTTCACGCGACGGCGCGTGAACTCGACCACCGCCTCGATCACGCGCACGTGCTCCTTGAAATCGAGCGTCGGCGATTCGCCGGTCGTCCCGACCGGCACGAGACCGTCCACTCCCGACTCGATCTGCCATTCGACCAGCGCGGCAAGCGCCTTTTCATCCACCGCCCCGTCGCGAAAGGGAGTCACCAACGCGGTATACGTTCCGACAATCATCCCGACAGGATAGCGGGCGGCATCCCGCTTGAAAAGGCCGATGACAAAGCCCAAATCCCCGCGTCAGGCGTGGAGGAGTCCATCCTCGGTCGAGGAACATGCGACGCCCTCGCAACATTTTGGACTTAAACTGCTGCCGTGGCTCGGCCGGCGGCCTCGCCCTACCTCGCTTCGCGAAAGAGCGGATTTTCTTCAAGCGCGAACCGCGGAAGGTAGGGCGAGGCCGCCGGCCGAGCCGTCACACCTTTCTTGTGCGAAGTCTGGAATCTCGG
>JABWAM010000050.1 GCA_013360985.1 Verrucomicrobiia bacterium
CCATGGCCGACGCGGCGAAAGCCCTTTATCGCGCGCGGCGCGTGATCGCGCCGCAGCCCGCGGCCGCGAAAATCTACGCCCCGCTCTACGAACGCTTCCGCCTCCTCCGCCGCGCGGTGCATGGCCTCGCGGAGTCTCCCTGATCTCCGGGGGACACGCTCTCAGAGATAGAGCGCGCGGAGGCGCGGTTCTTCGCGCCGGATCCAGTCGGCGATCAGGGCGTAGCCTTCCTCAAGGCCGATGCGCGGCATCCAACCGAGGGCCTTCTCCACAGGGCGATTGTCGGTGTGATAAACGACGAAATCCGCCGTGCGCGGACGCGCTTCTATCGCGGGACGCACCTTGCGCCCAAAAATCCTCGAAACGATCGCGGTGGCTTCCCGGAGCGAAAGGCTGTTCTTCCGCCCTCCGCCTGCGTTGAAGACGCGACCCGCGACCTGCCCAATCCGCCGCATCTCCGACTCGAAGAGGCGGCAGGCGTCCTCGACGAAGAGGACGTCGCGCACCTGTTTGCCCTTCCAGCCGATATAGGTGAGCGGCAGGCCAAAATGCGCGGCGATCGCCCACCAAGCCACCCAGCCCTGCGTGCATTTGCCGAACTGACCCGGCCCGCTGAGCAGGCCGAAGCGATTGACGACGATCGGCATCGCGAAGGCGCGCGCCCATTCTTGACAGATCAAGTCCGCGCAAATCTTCGAGAGCCCGTAGATGCTGTGGTGCGCGCCGTCCACGTCGAACTCATGGGAAAATCCGTGGAGCGGATCAAAGCCCCGACAGGGCCGCGCGCGGCGAGGATCCCATTCCCAGCGCGTGGCGGTCTCGCGCACGGGAAAGGCGTTCACCCGATCGGCGCCGTAAACGCGGTTGGTGCTGCAGAAGAGGAAGGCCGCGCCGATCCCCCGCGCGTGCTCGAGGGCGTTGAGCAGGCCCACCGTGTTGTTGGTGAGATCGAACGTCGGATTGGCGTACCCGTCGGTTGCCGAGGTTTGCGCGGAACAATCCACGACAAACTCGAGGTCGCGCGGCAGCGCCACGAAATCTTCCCGATTTCGGACGTCCCCGTGATGGAAGCGGATGCCGAGGCGCTTGAACTCCTCGAGGTTGATCTCCGCGCCGCGCCGGACCAGGTTGTCCATCACGTCCACCCGGTGACCGCGTTCGCGGAAAAAGCGCGCGCTGTTCGCGCCGAGAAAACCGGCGCCGCCAAGGATGAGAATTTTCATGCGGCGTCAATCTAGCCCGCGCGCCGTTCGCTCCCAAGAGGAAAGACACCGGGGTCGCCGCCGCGCCGTTTGTCCGCCGAGGGCGGTCAGCAATCGTAATACATGTGAAACTCGTAGGGATGCGGCCGAAGGCGGATCTGGTCCTGTTCCTTGCGCTTCAGGGTGATCCAGGTCTCCACGACGTCGTCGGTGAAGACGTCGCCCTTGAGGAGGAACTCGTGATCCTTGGCGAGGGCGTCGCACGCCTCGCCGAGACTGGCCGGCACGGAGGGCACTTTCTTGAGTTCCGCGGGCGGCAGTTCGTAAATGTTCTTGTCGAGCGGATCGCCCGGATCGATGCGGTTCTGGATGCCGTCGAGGCCGGCCAGCATCAGCGCCGAGAAGGCGAGGTAGGGGTTCGCGGCCGGGTCGGGCGGACGATACTCGATGCGCTTGGCCTTCGGGCTGGGCGAATAGGCGGGGATCCGAATCGCCGCCGAACGGTTGCGGCTCGAGTAGGCGAGGTTGACGGGCGCCTCGAAGCCGGGCGTAAGCCGTTTGTAGCTGTTCACCGTGGGATTGCAGAAGGCGCAGAGCGCTTTCGCATGCTTGAGGATCCCGCCGATGAAGTGCAGGGCGAGCGGGCTGAGCCCCGCGTACTCGTTCCCAGCGAAGAGCGGCTTCCCTTTCTTCCAGAGGCTCATGTGCACGTGCATCCCGCTCCCGTTGTCGCCGAAGAGCGGCTTGGGCATGAAGGTCACCGTCTTGCCCCGCCGTTTGGCGACGTTCTTCACGATGTACTTGTAGAGGAGCATGTCGTCGGCCATCTCGACGAGGCGGTTGAAGCGCAGATCGATCTCCGCCTGGCCGGCGGTGGCGACCTCATGATGCTCGCGTTCCACGCGAAGGCCGCACTCCTTCATGACCATGACCATCTCGTTGCGGAGATCCCCTTGGGTGTCGGCAGGCGAGACGGGGAAATAGCCTTCCTTGTGGCGAATCTTGTTGCCGAGGTTGCCGCCCGCTTCCTCGCGGGAGGAGTTCCAGATGCCTTCGCTCGAATCGAGGCGGTAGAACGCGCCGCAAGCGTCCGTGCCGTAGCGAATTTCATCCAAAATGAAGAACTCCGCCTCGGGCCCGACGAACGCCGTGTCGGCGATGCCGGTCTGCTTGAGGTACGCCTCCGCTTTGCGCGCGATGTTTCGCGGATCGCGCGAGTACGGCTCGCGGGTGATTGTGTCCACGGCGTCCGCCACGAGGCTGAGCGTCGTGACCGCCGGGAAAGGATCGAGCACCGCCGTCGAGGGATCGAGGAGCAGGAGCATGTCGCTCGCCTCGATGGATTTCCATCCGCGGATCGAGCTGCCGTCGAAACCGAGGCCGGCTTCAAAAACTTCCTCCTCAAGCTCGGCGATGGGGAGGGTGAAGTGCTGCCAGGTTCCGAGAAAGTCGCAGAACTTGATGTCCACGAGCTTCACATCCTTCTGCTTGCAGAAGGCCAGGATTTCTTTCGGGGTCATAGGGGAGGTGGGGTTGAGGAGGGGATAAGGTTGAGTTTTGGGAAACAGGAATCGAGACGAAAATTGACGGCGTTAGACGGCCTTCTCGCCGCGTTCGTCGGTCCGGATCCGGACCGCTTCTTCGATGTGCGAGACAAAGACCTTGCCGTCACCGATCTTGCCGGTGCGGGCGGCCTTGATGATGAGATCTACGGCCTTGGAAGCGACCGCGTCGCCGACAACCACCTCGATCTTCATTTTCGGGAGGAAATCCACGGTGTACTCGCTTCCGCGATAAATTTCGGTGTGCCCCTTCTGGCGCCCAAAGCCCTTGACCTCGGACATGGTCATCCCCACCGCGCCGAGATCGAGGAGGGCTTCGCGCACCTCGCCCAGTTTGAAAGGCTTGATGATCGCTTCGATTTTTTTCATGAGGAGGAGGGTGTGGAAGATCAGGTGTTGTAGGCGCCCTCGCCGTGCTGCGAGAGATCGAGGCCGAGGGTTTCATCCTCTTCGCTGACCCGGAGGCCGATGAGGGCGTCGATCGCCTTCAGAATGAGGTAGGTCGCCGCCATCGCCAGCGCCCAGGCGAAAGCGACCGCCTTGAGTTGATGGAGGAATTGCCCAAAACCGCCTGCCAGAGAAACCGTCGCACCGTGCGCTTTCCAGGTGGACGCGAGGGCGGGGTTCACCTCGGGATCGGCGAAGATCCCCGTGAGCAGGGCGCCGAGGGTTCCACCAAGGCCATGCACGCCGAAGGCGTCCAGAGAATCGTCGTAGCCAAAGGCGGCCTTCAGCTTCGTGACGGCGAAGTAGCAGGCCGCGCCGGCCAGTAGACCGATGAGCAATCCCACGGCGGGCGTCACGAAGCCCGCGGCGGGCGTGATGGCCACGAGGCCCGCGACCATGCCAGAGGCCAAACCGAGCGCGCTCGGTTTGCCTTTGAGAATCCATTCGAGTCCCGCCCACGCGAGGGCGGCGGCGGCCGTCGCGAAATGGGTTGCGGCAAAGGCGGCGGAGGCGAGCGCGCCCGCGTTCAGCGCGCTGCCGGCGTTGAACCCAAACCATCCGATCCAAAGAAGACCGGCGCCGACAAGGCTGTAGACGACGTTGTGCGGAGGCATCGGCGTCGAGGGATGGCCGAGCCTTTTGCCGAGGACCAGGCAGCAGACGAGGGCCGAGACGCCCGAACTGACGTGGACCACCGTTCCCCCCGCGAAATCGAGCGCGGGAATCGCACCGCCGAGCACCCAGTTGAAAAGGCCTCCTTTTCCCCAAACCATGTGGGCCATGGGAAAATAAACGACCGTCGCCCACAGCAGGATAAAAAGGACCATCGCGCTGAACTTCATGCGTTCGGCGAACGCGCCGCTGATCAGCGCGGGCGTGATGATCGCGAACATGAGTTGGAAAAGCATGAAGCTCTGATGCGGCACCGTGCCTGCATAGTCGAGGTTCGGCGCCGCGCCGACGCCGCGCAGCAGGAAGTGCTGACCGGGATCGCCGAAGAAACGGTTGCCCTCTCCGAAAGCGACGCTGTAGCCGTACAAAATCCAGAGAACACTCATCAGCGCCATAAGGAACAGACTGTGCATCATCGTGGAGAGGACGTTCTTCGAGCGGACCAATCCGCCGTAGAAGAGCGCGAGACCGGGCCCCGTCATCATCAGCACGAGTGCGGCGCTGGTCAGCAGCCAGGCATGATCGCCGGCGTTCACGCTCACGCGGCTTGCGCGATGAACCGCCGCCGGCGCCGTATGATTCATCAACGCCTCGAGATCCGTCACCCGTTCCTCGAGACTGGCATCGCGGGGCGCGCCGGCGGCTTCCGCGCCATGAACTCCCAGCGCGAAAGCAAAGAGAACGGCCGCCCTCCCGAGAGATCTCAAGACTCTCCTCCTCCACGCGAGATTCTGGTTTTTCCACATACGCGAGTTGAGAAGGAGCAGGCGTCATGCCAACTCCTCATTCGCGCGCGCCACGGAGCAAAATGCGCACAGGATCGCCCACGCGCGCGTGAATCTCTGCGCAACATGGTCAAATTGCGACAGGGCAACAAAAAAGGCGCTTCAAGACTTCGGAGAGGACACCCCTGGAGATCGCTTTCCGAAGGCGGAATGGGCCATGCGCCTTTTTCGACATTGAAATTGCGCGGCGCGCCGACTAGTGTCGGCTCCTCGGATGCGGGTGTGGTTCAATGGTAGAACGTGGGCTTCCCAAGCCTGAGACGAGGGTTCGATTCCCTTCACCCGCTCCACTCTCTTGACGACGCGGTTTCCGCGACGGATTTCCACGGCTCCGCGAACTCGACGACGATTTGCGGGACGGCTTTTCTGAGGAGCTTCAACGGCGGACGATGACCGGCGACAGGCGCGAGGATTCCAGCGGGGCGGACGATTTGACGGACGCGGCGACGCTGACGGACGGACGCGACGGATTTCCGGCGGCGTTTTCGGGGACGCGTGCGTCTTCTCTTCTGTTCAAGTAGCGGAGCCACTTGTCCGCATTGCCGGAGACTCGGACTGTGCAAGAAGCTTTGGCAATACCTGAGGATCCCGGCACACGAGAAAATCCCATGCTCCCAACCGACCCCAGTTGTTGACGGCGGTTATCCAACGGCGTGCAGCTTGGTGCTTCGCACGGTCTTGGTCGTTTTCCTCGCCTTTCATCTCAAGAATCGTGGTCTTCCCGCTCTTCATTCGCAGGACGTAGTCCGGCTCAAAATGATGTTGGACGCCTTCGTACTCGTAGGGGATCAGAAGAAACGGACGATCATTCCGCACGTAGCAGAATACGTGATCCCTCTGCTGTTCCAGATAGAAGGCGGCTGTTTGCTCCCATGAGCTATCCAAGACCACCGCGTTGACATGAGAGCGTTCAGTTCTGTGAACGATTCTCTTCGTAGTAAAATCAACATCGGCTGTTGTGCCCAACGGCTTGTACCGATTCAGAATGGGGAGGATCGGCATTTCGCCTTCTTGCTCGTCAGGCACGATGGCGTCCAGCAGCCTCTCTTTGATTCGGCGGACGTATTTCTCAAGTCCAATTTCGCAAGGATTAGCGCCGCGAAAATCCACTTTCATCCCGACGAAACCGCGAACGATTCGCAAGACTTGAGGAAAAAGCTCGTGCCGGGCAAGGCCGCGCGTCTTGGCAGAACCGCGAACCGGCGCTTGCGAGCCTTCGCCGACCAGCGCCGCAACAATCTGGCGCGCGATTTCAAATTCGATTTCTTGAAGGTGATGGCGCGCGTAGTACTCGGAGCGGTTGTGTTCGACATATTCACCCATGCCACCGCCCTTCGCGCCGCCTTCGATATGGTCGGTTATGATGCGTAGGAATGTGGCGGTCGGCGTGTGCTCGGGTTCGATAACCAAGCGCTCAAGCGTCGTAAAATCGGCTTTCACCGACGGCTTGCGGAGGGCATAGACGTAGCCCTCGACGTTCGGAAAGCGGATTTCGTAGGCTGCTCGCTCCGGCAACGCGTAGACATGGTTGACGGGCCGGTCCGGTGGTGTCCGGGACGGCTTGCCCTTGTACGGAATAACCGAAAAGGGGATGCCGTAAACGTCAACGTATTCCTCGGGAAGCAGCTCCGTTTGCGGGTCCGGCGTGTAATTCATGCGCCGCAGACCGCGCCCCACCACCTGCTCACAGAGCAGTTGACTGCCAAACGCGCGCACGCCGAGAATATGCGTCACGTTGTTTGCGTCCCATCCTTCAGTAAGCATCGCAACCGACACCACGCAACGCACGTCCTGCCCCGGCTTTCCCAGCCGTCCGATGGTATTAACGATTTCTCGAAGTTCTTTCGCGGCCTCGTCGCGCGTGGCGTCAGGGTCTTCGCTTTCGACCTTCTCAAGGCGTTTGCTGTCAATCCGGATCGTCCATAGCCGACCCTTGTCGTTTTGGAAGAGTTCCGGGAATACTTTGCTGGAACCGTAGGTCACGGTTGATCTGGATCGCTTCCGCCGCCTTGTCGGCTCTTCGTCATCGTTGTTCGCGTCCTCGGGAATGCTCTCGACTTCCGACTGTCCCGATGTGTTTTCAAAGAACACTTGGGCGATGTCCGTATTGTCGCAAACCACGATCATAACCGGCGGGGCTTTGAGCGCCGTGTCACTGGCCTGCTGAATCGCCTCAAAGGTCTTCTTGTATTCCCCGGCCAGTTGCACCAAGGCGTCCTGCGCCCGTTCCCACACGACGTCAGGCTTTGGCCGCTTATTCGACAAGCGTTGCGCCGGAGCCAGGTCCTTCGTGAGGTTTCGCCAGAGCCGGAAATACTTGGGATCGGGCTGGCCGGTGGTGTCGCTCACCGGCAAGCGTGGGATTTTGGTAATGCCGCTCTCGATGGCATCCACGAGTCCGAAATCGCTGACGATCCAAGGAAACGGCTCGCCTTCCGGAAACCCGCTTCCGCCGATGTAGAAAGGCGTTGCGGAAAGGTCCACACAAAACTTGATCCCGCAGGCTTTGTTGATCCGATCCAACCCTTGGACCCAGATCGTCGCCTCCTCGCGGTCTTTCCTGGCCTCGGCGTCGGCCTTGCGAGCCTCTTCCTCGGTCATGGGTTTGGGACGATAGGCATGGTGACCCTCGTCATTCAACACCATCAACGGGCCTCGCTCGAAAAGATCTCCGAGCCGGTTCCTGGCAAATGCCTCGTCCGTCTCTTCCCCCTTCTTCACAACCGCGAAGCTCTTACCGCCCTCGCTGTGTTCGGACTCTGGCGCGAAAAAGTGCCAATTCGTGACCAGCACCTTACCCGTCCGAATCACGTCCCGGTATTGCGGCGGGACCACGTCGAATTGCGAGTAATAGTCCTCGCCCCGGCTGTCTGTCCGAAGGACCTGCAACCGTTCCTTGATCGTGAGATTCGGGCAGACAATCAGGGCGGCATGCGGGAATCGTTCGTCACTCGGCACTCTCGCCCGATTGCAGAACGCCCAGGCAATCAGCATGGACATGACCACCGTCTTTCCGCTCCCCGTCGCCATTTTCGATGCGTACCGCGCGATCGGCTCGGCGTTGCCCTCGCTGTTCCAGAGCAGGTTAAAATCAAAGTCGGAAAACTCGGGGTTCCATCGCGGCTGACCGCGTTTACCGTCCCGCCGGCAGCCACGGATTTCGTTCAGGAAGATGATCGTTTCCGCCGCCTCCAACTGGCAGAAGAAGAAACGCCGTGCGCGGTCCTTCCGCCACCAATGCCGCAGCAAATCCTTGGTGACATTGGTCGCGCCTTCCCAATCCGACGCCCGCCAGCGTTTCACGTCCACCCGCAACTTGTTCACGCAGACCAGATCCCGGCGATCCTCTTCCAGCTCCAGCGTCATCTGGCCGTGCCGGATGTCGGCGGACGGGTCCTTGTACCAGTAGGAAGCCCGTCTTCTCCCTTCCATCTTCTGGGCGCGCCCGGTGTTCTTGTCGTACTCCCAATAATGCGTGGGTTCGTAGTATGGCCGGCAAATCACCGGACTCTCGACCGGCTGGATGAGGACGGGATCGCTCACCGCTTGCGTCCCTTCTTTGCGCGATACGATGCCTTGCTCTCGCGGACTACAATCGGCACGCCTGCGCGGCGATGATCGGCCAAGGCTTCGTGGACGGCTTGACGCGAGGCATGAAGGGCCGAACGACTGCGTTTGGACGCGCCGGAACTGTCGGCGGACTGGATTAGCCGATCATAGAGAAACTCCGGCGCCAGATCCGCCTCATTCGGCCAAACCACCGTCCGCAGAAGCCGATCCACTCTGACGGCCCTGAATCTCCGCTTGTCGGCCAGTGGACCAAAAACCGGACCGGTCAATTCGTCCGCCAGGTCCACCGTGCCTTCCGCGCCATCGTTAAAACGCAACCAGAGGACGTAATCCCGAACATACTTCACTGCCTCAATTTCCAGAATCATGGTATTACTCCAACGGTTTGATCTTCGGAATAGGCTTCTTGTTCTTTGCCTTGTCCCAAGCGGCCATCAGTTCGCGCCTGTGCAACACTCGCCACTCCTGCACCAGACCCAGAACGCGGGGAGGCAGACTGCCAACCACGGCGCCGCTTTCGATCATGACTTCCGCATGGTACTCGCCATAACGCGCATGGATGTGCGCCGGCTCGTGATCCCGCCAGAACATCAGGATCGAGATGCCAAAAAACTGGCTGATCGTCGGCATGATCAGTCGTACCTCCTATCCAGCCGATGCACCCGCAACACCTCATTTCCGCGCGGGTCAATCACCTTGACCGCAATCCGCTTGTGCTCGCCCTCCGGGAACGGAAGCGAGATCGTGCCCGACAGCTTGGCAAAAGCGTCCTCGTCCAGCGTCCCGCCCAACGCCTTGCCCAGTTTCTCCCACGCGCTCTTGTCCGGAAAAAACGCCTGGCACACGCAGAAACACCGTCCGTCATAATCGCTATCGAGGAACCACGCTGCGACTTTCTCCGCACCCGTCGAGCGCACGGCGTTGGTCACCGGGTCGTAGATGTCCACGCCTTCCATCGTGACCGTGAACTGACCCTCTTTGCCCCGCTTGACCGATGTCCGCGGGGAACCGGACACGGTGAAAAGCTGACTGGAAACGGTCGTCTTGAGCAAATCGCCCATGTTCACGTCCGGGCGAATCTGCGCCATGTGAATCCGCAGTTTCGGGTCCGGGTCTTCCTGGATCAACGCCTGCGCCGCGCCGTCGAAGCTGAAGGCCGCGAAGACCAGGTCATCGAAACCGCCGCGCCGCGCCCGGCCAATTCCTTCCTCGACGATCAACGCATTCATCGCGCCGTATTGCGGCCCCACAATCACCGCGACAAGCCGCTCCTTCTTGTCGCCGTTCACCCACGCCCCTCGCGCGTGGATCGAGGGATTCCCCGTCTCGACCTCCAGCGACGAGAACTTCATCACCTTGTTGTCCGGGAACCGCACCCCGTCCTCGCGCAAGAGGCGGATCATCTTGTCCACATACGCCCCGGCGTTTTGCGGGTCGGCGGCAATGTCGAATGTCTCCAATTCCTCCGGGCTTCCCCCGATCGGACTCTGCGCCTCTGCGTCTTTGCGCGAGACCTCCTCATCGTCTATGGATTCCTCGGCGGGAATCACCCCCTCCATCGTGAACGGACCGGAAACACGGACCTTGCCCTTCTCGATGAACGGCTGATCCACCAGCTCTTCCTGGTCCGCACGCGCCGCGATGCACGCATTGACCTCGTCCATCTTCTCCCGCCACGCCTTGCGATACTCGGTCAATGCCTCCTGCAACGCCTTCGGCCAGTCGGGATCGGTGTCGAACGGAACCTCCCAGGGTTGCCATTGGCCATTTTCGATTTTCGATTTCCGATTTTCGATTGGAAGAAGCCACCGCCGGCGATCGGCGTCGGTGATGGATTTCTTGCCCTCGGCCTTTTCCTTGGCGGCGAGTTTGAGTTTCAGCTTGTTGCGAAGCTCGTCGGAAACACCCGAAAGCGCCCGGTTCAACGACGCGAGTTTTTCGTCGAGAATCGGTTCCCACTTGTCGAAGATCGGATCGAGCGCCGGGTTCTGCGCGATGCTCTTGAGCGTGATATGCGGGACGGTTTTGCAGTCGAACGTGCAGGAGCCTTGAATCTCGCCCGCCGGATCGGTGAGCCACGGCCCGTCCGGATTGCGCTGAACATCCTCCGCGCTCGTCGGACGCAGCTTGTAAAAATCAAACTTTGCCGTCAGTAACCGCTGCCGCGCGATCGCCAGCGCCACCCGACTCACATCCATCGTAATCCACCGCCGCCCCCAGTTCTCCGCCACATACGCCGTCGTCCCCGACCCGCACGTCGGATCAAGCACCAAGTCGCCAGGGTCGGTGGTCATTTGTAAACAACGTTCGGCAATCTTGTAACTTGTTTGCACGACATAGATCGGATTTGGCTCACCGTGAACATCATCCCATATGTTCGAGCGGTTCAGGTGGCTCCAGTCGTCCCAATACAGAACTGCGCCTAGAGACTCCCCGCCGCCGTCAAACACGCGGCCAACTGCCGCGAGGCGCCGCATTCCATCCTCAAGGTCGTATGTCCAATGGCGGTTCCGGCCGCATGAGAAATCACGATTTTGGAACTTGAAGTCTTTGCTTCGATCGGATGGGTCTTGGCTTACTAGAGGGTAGTTCACTCTTGCCCACCTTCCGCCCTGTGTAAGTAGGTTCTTCACGGTCTCGTCGGTCATTGCCGCGACACGTCGCATACTGCCGTCCGGCATAATAATGGTGTTAAATTTAGGATCGACGTCAGGGTCCCTCTTCTCAGCAAAGAGGTGATTGAGCTTTAAGTGCTCTTTGTCTTTCGCAAACCAAAGCAGATAATCGCAAACCGGGTCAGTTTGAGTGGTCGTGCTTTTCTTCTTTATCACGATTGTTACGACAAAGTTTGAGATACCAAACACCTCATCCATCACCGCTCGCACGCGATGCAAATTCTCATCCGAAATCTGCACGAACACGCTTCCCGAATCCGCGAGCAATTCCTTGCACAACAGGAGCCGGTCGCGGAGGTAGCTCAAGTACGAGTGGACGCCGAGGGTCCAGGTGTCGCGGTAGGCTTTGACCATTTCCGGCTCGCGGGTGAGGTCTTCGTCTTTGTCTTTCACGTCACGGCGGCCGACTTCGGGCTGGAAATTGCTGGCGTATTTGATGCCGTAGGGCGGGTCCATGTAGATCATCTGCACCTTGCCCGCCATCGCTTCGCGCCGGGCAAGGCTCGCCATGACGGCGAGCGAGTCGCCGAGGATCATGCGATTGGTCCAGTCCATCGGGTGTTTGTAGAACTGGACCGCCTCGCGGTATTCGTGTTCGGGATCGGCAAAAAGATCTCGCTCGACGTCCTGCCGCCGCGCGACTCTCAGAATAGCCTGCGTGGAAATGCGTTCGTGGATGTGGAGGGCGACCGGATCGGCCACGCACCATTGTTGTTCCCGTTTGCCCGCCCATTCCAGCCACGGCTCATGATTGCGGAAGGCCTCTTCGAGGATCGCGAGTTCGTCCGGGTTCAGTTTTCGTTTTCCGGCTTCCGCGATCAGTTTTTCAATGTGATCCGCTCCACCGGTTCCATCGAAGCGCAATGTCGGCGCGAGGTGGGGATTGTAGGCCCATTTGAGTTTCGGTTCCTTGACGATCTGGCCGCGCGCCGCCAGCCCCGCAGGCGGGATGTTCAGGCGGGTGACGCCCTTATGCCGGTAATCAACAACGTTCTCCCCGGCAGGCCCATTCGTCTTCTTCTTTTTCGCCATAGCAACCTCGTCATTCAAAAGTCGAGTCGCGACTATAGGCGGCGCTTCACATTCTTGAAAGACCGAAGTCCTGACCGCTTCAGGCGCGGAGGGTTCTTTGGGACGGAATTTCTCGCGCAAGGGTCCGGCGGGTGGTCCTTCTTGCCGCCGA